>NZ_JBEORT010000013.1:0-101172 GCF_040302425.1 Streptomyces sp. NPDC126497 | reverse complement strand
GGGCGCCAACGCGGAGCGTCGGCAACTGACGACAACGCGGCAGATGCGCGTGCCAAGCCCCGCGACGCCGACATGATCCAAACGAGAGGCCCTAGCAGGGCGGCCCGCTGGAACGGGCAGGCGATCGCGTCGATGGCAGGCATCAGCCGGTCGAGTTCCTGCTCGGGGATGAACCGCGGCACCTTCTGCGGGTACTTCGGTGCGTCGCCGGCGCCGATGAGGGTGTGGCCGGGCACGTCGTCGTACTGCCAGAGCGCGGTGTCCCGGAAGAGCTGCGACAGCCCTGAGATCCGTTGAATCCGCGACATGACGCCCAGTGGTTTGCCCGTGGTCGAAGTCGGTGCCTCGGCGATGTGGCCGATCCAGTCCAGGCAGTGCTGGCGTGTGACGTCGGCGAAGGTCGTGATGCCAGGATGGTGTTCGCCGAGCCACTGTCCGAAGACCCGCACCGCGAGTTCCAGCTTCTGCACCGTCGAGGGCGCGTCGGTCAGTCTGCGGGCCGCGAGCCACTTCTGCGCGACGGTCTGCATCCGGGGTGGCAGGGTCAGGGGCGGTTTCCACGACGGCATCAGCTTGCGCGGCTGGGCGGCGACCTGGCCGTGGTGGAAGAGCACCACCTCCAGCTGGTGCAGGTGCGTGATCCAGCACTTCGCGGGGCCCTCGTAGAACCGCTGGGCCGAGGAGTAGAAGGCCGTGAACTCGGGGTCTTCGGGGAAGAGCCGGATCGCTTCCAGGACCTCGGCGACGTGCTCGCCGGTGATGTCGGCGACGTCGGTCAGGCCGTTGCGGAGCACGATCCGGGCCACCGACCAGTGCATCGCCTGCTTCGCCGTCGGGCTGCTGTAGCCGAGGGCGATCGCCTCCTTGACCAGCGTCGTGGTGCCCAGGTCGATCCCGGCGAGTGCGGCCTGGTCGTGGACGCGCAGCTGGCCGACGGCGAACATCCACCGGTAGTCGAACGTCGCGTATCCGCGCAGGCCGAGGTAGGTCAGGTAGGGCCGGGCCCTGCGCGCGGCGGGGAAGGAGGGGCGGTGGAAGGACTCGCCGGGCAATCGCCCCACCCGCTCGACCAGCGGCTCGGCGAACCACGCGGCAAGGTTTGGCCACCGTTCGCGAAAGGCCCGGCAGTAGCGCAGTTTGGCGTTGAGGTAGTGGTGGTTGAAGCCGTCCTGGCCGCGGATGAACCTCACGTACTTCTGCTCGGGGCAGTGCCTGGGACGCCGCCGGCGGATGGGGTCTTGGCTGGCGGCCATGGCCGCGGTGGAGGTGGGGCCGCCCCTCATGAGGTGGCCTTGCGCGGCTTGCCCAGGGCGTCCAGGGCCTGGTGGTAGTCGGCGACGACGGCAGGGTCGGAGACCCGGGTGTAAAGACGCGTCGACTCCGGCGAGGCGTGACCGAGTCGCTTCTGCAGCGTCAGCTCCCGCATCCCGCCCTCCCACATGCGGGTCGCGTGAGTGTGGCGCAGGGCGTGCGGGGTCACCCAGGGCTCACGGATGCCGGCCCGGGCGCAGGCCCGGGAGAACATCCGCACCAGCCCGTCGTAGCCGAGCGGCTCCAACCGACGGGTGCCACGGCCGCCGATGAGGAACACCAGGCGGTTGTCGGCGTCCTGCGGCCGCTCGTTCATCACGTAGGCGCTGACCGTGGCCAGGGTGTCCGCCTCGTGCAGGTCCACGACCCGCTCCTGGCGGGACTTCGACCGGGCGCCCTTGGGGTGGTCGACACGATGCCGGACCACCACGCGCCGCCGCCCGTAGGCCAGATCGTCGAGGTGCAGGCCGAGGACCTCGCCGGGCCGCAGCCCGCCGTGGAGCATCAGCAGCATGATCGCCCGGTCGCGCAGCCCTCGAAGCTGCGCGAGCAGCAGCCGGATCTGCTCGTCGTCCAGGGGACGGGGCACCCGTTGAACGGTCTTGACGCGTACGGCCCGGCGGACGGGGCGCTGTCGGCTGGCCCGGCCCATGAACGGGCGGTGCCTCTCGGAGACGCGCTGCAACGCGGGGTCCGGGCGCTTCTCGATCGGGTTGGCCCGCTCCAGCAGCCCGGCCAGGATCGCGTACTCGTAGAACGAGGACACCGCCGCCAGGATCCGGTTCACCGTGCTCGCCGCGAGCTTGGTTGCCGGACCGTCGGCATCCATCGTCACCACCGACAGCGTCATCCGGCGGCGCGGACGACGGGACGGCACCGACCGCAGGTACTCCAGCAGCGCGATCGCGTCCGGCGGAGCGAACCGCTCCCAGCTCAGGCCCCGGCTCTCGAAGAACCGCCACAGATGCCGGAGGTCGTAGGCGTACGAGACGAGCGTGTTCGGCGAACAGTCCCGGGCACCGAGGAACCGCAGGAACCCCGCAACGACCTCGACCGGTACCCCGTCCTCGTCGAGCAGCTCGACAACGGTCGAGCCGTCTTCCAGACACCGCTGCTGCACTCGCACGGACACCCCCGCAGCCATCGCACCTGACGGCCGTGACGGCCGCCCCCAACCCTCAACGGAGGGCGAGGTGTCCAGGTGACTAAATAGCTGGCGGTGTCGGTGTCGGTCGTCTCCGGGCGGCGGCCGCCGTCGCGGTCGTAGAGAACGTCCAGCACGTACAGCGAGTCGCACGGGGTACCGGCCACGGCCTTCCCGCCGAGCCCCGGGCCACCTTCGAGCACTCCTCGGGCAGGATCTGCGTCGAATGGGAGATCCGTTCCTGAAGGCCTCCCCTTTCTCCGCAAGTCCGGGAAGGGGATCCCCGCCCACCGGAGCAGGCTCACGCCGTACTGGGCGCCGGGCGCTCAGGAACGGGCGAACAGCCTTCCGAGATCGTCGAAGGCGTCGCCGACGAACTGTCCCAGGGTGTGCTGCGGGTCGGCGGTCGCGATCCAGCTTTCGAAGGCGGTTTTGAACACGGCCAGACCGGCCTCCGCAGCGAGGCGTGCCTCCGGCTGCGCCGTTCCGCGCCGCATCAGGGCATCGGTGAGCGTCTGCGACCAGGACGCGAGCTTGGCCAGTTCGCGTTCCTGCAGTTCCGGGTGGGCGGCGATGACGGTCTGACGCCGCCGTGCCAGCTCCCTGCGGTCCTCCATCAGACCGGAGAGTTCGAGCAGGGCCGCCGTCACGGCCTCGGCCGGGGTGAGCGCCGCGGAGCTCCGGGTCACGGCTTGTTCCAGGACCTCCTGGAGCTGCCGATTCCCGGGGAAGAGCACCTCACGCTTGTCCGCGAAGTGGCGGAAGAACGTCCGTTCGGTCAGTCCGGCGCGCTGTGCGATCTCCTTCACCGTGGTCCGCTCGAAGCCCGCTTCCGTGTAGAGCTCCAAGGCCGCGTACTCCAGTCGGCCGCGCGCGTCCGGCGCCCATCTTCCCATGACGCCACCCTACTCGATGACAGCGACTGTCATCGATGAGGTACCGTAGTGATGTCAGTCAATGACATCGCTTTGATCACAGGCATCCCCCGACTCATGCGAAGGATCACTCGTGCGCGTATTCGTCACCGGAGCGTCCGGCTGGATCGGCTCCGCAGTCGTCCCCGAGCTCATCTCCCACGATCACCAGGTCGCCGCCCTCGCCAGGTCGGACGCCGCCGCCCGGGCTCTGCGCAAGGCCGGGGCCGAGGTGGTCCGAGGGTCCCTGGACGACCTCGACACCCTGCGCGGCGCGGCCGCCGACTCCGAGGGCGTCATCCATCTGGCCTTCAAGCACGATGCCGCCTTCTCCGGCGACTTCAAGAGCGCCATCGCCGCCGACCGCGGCGTCGTCACCGCGATCGGTGCCGCCCTCGCGGGCACACATCGGCCCTTCATCGCCACCGGCGGCACCCCCGCCGTCCCCGGCCGCACCGCCACCGAGCACGACGGGCGTCCCACCGCCACGGACGTCGTCGACGACAACAGCCCGGCCGCCCGCGCCGGAACCGACGAGATGGTGCTGGCGCTGTCCTCTCGCGGGATCCGTTCCGCAGTGCTGCGCCTGCCGCGTGCCGTCCACGGGGAGAACGACCCCGGCTTCATCACCTCGCTCATCGCCACCGCCCGCGACAAGGGCGTGTCCGGATACGTCGGCGACGGCTCCCAACGCTGGCCCGTCACCCACCGTCTGGACACCGCGCGCGCTTTCCGCCTCGCCTTGGAAAAGGCGCCTGCCGGCTCCCTCCTGAACGTCGTCGGGCAGGAAGGCGTCACCGTCCGGAGCATCGCCGAGTCCATCGCCCGCCACCTGGGCGTGCCGAACCTCTCCGTCCCCGCCGAGAACGCGCTCGAGCACTTCGGCTGGCTGGGCGCTCTCGTGTCGCTGGACCAGCCGGCATCCAGCGCAATCACGCGTGAGCTGCTCGGATGGCAACCGACGTATCCCACGCTCCTGGAAGACCTCGACCAGGGGCACTACTTCCGCTGAGCGGGTCGCGCCCGCCCAGGGGGTGCCCGTACGGCGCGGCCGGGGTCACACCGTGCGTTGCCCGGCGCCGCTCCTGTCGCCGCGGGCTTCTCACCCGCTGCCGGCCGCTCGACAGCGGCCATGGCGCCCCGGCGGTCCCCGCCCAGCGCAAGGCCCGCCCGGCTGCGGAAACCGGGTCAGCACCCTCGCGTCGACCGGACCATGATCAATCTCCGCGCCAACCGCGATTCGATTGATCCCTGGGGGGCCGGGACAGGCGCAGGACGTGCGGGCCGGCCCACTCCAGTCCCCGCACGCCGCCACAGGCCCGTCGAAGAGGGCGGGGTCGCCCCGGGCTGAACCGTTCCGGGTCCGGCAGGGACTCCGGAGTGTCCTGGGTGTGGCGGAGTCGTGGCACGTCCTTCCCCGTACCCGCTTGAGTTGCGCCGTCGTGCGGTGCGGATGGTCGCCGAGGTACGGCCCGACTACCACACCGAGTGGGCCGCGATGAAAGCCGTCGCGGCCCACTCGGGATCGGCACGACCGAGACGCTGCGCAAGTGGGTCCGGCAGGACCAGACCGACACCGGTACCCGTCCGGACACCGCCACCAGGGAGTCGGCCGAACGGAAGAGCCGGCCCGACACCGCGCGCAGTGAGCGCCATCCCGTTGCGCTGCCGCACGATCCGTTCACGGCGGATCCCTCCTCGGGAAGACGGGTCCGCCTCGCGGAACGGATCCGAGCCCGCCCGGACGTGTCAGGACCACCAGGTCCAGCCGAGCGCCCCGTCCGCGGTGTCGGCGAAGACCTCGGCTTGCCCCGGCAGACGGCTTGTGACGGCCACCTGGCCGCCCACCCCGCGGATCCCGGCCCTCTCGGAGGGGCCCGGAGCGGAACCGACCCGGCGCCAGACGCCGTCGTCGGCCGATGCCGAACGGACGGTCCCGTCCACGCCGGGGGCCAGCGCCCACGCCGTGCCTCCCTCCGACACCACGCAGGCCACGTCCGCATCAGGGCGGGGCCGCCAGTCGTCCTCGGCCGCGGTCGGCACCCACTCCACCGGGCCGCCGCCGCGCAGCCGTCCCAGACTCACCCGGCCCGTGGCCCCGGTCGCCGCGAGGAACAGTTCGTCCCCGCCGCCGGCCACGGCGAAGCGTCTCACCGCGTACCCCGGCCCGCCCAGCTCCCTCCAGCCACCGGACCCCGACAGCCCTGGCACCGTGCCCCGTTCGCGCCGCCACAGCGCGCCGAGCGTCGAGCGCACCACGACGTGGCTCCCGGCGACCCCCGCCGGCGATTCGGGGGCCGCGTCGAACCCCTCGGTGGCGAGCCGCTCCCACAGGCCCTCGGTTCCGGGTTCCCAGCCGGACCGGAGGTAGAGGTCTCCGTCGGCGCCGGTCACGTACAGATCGGCGCTTCCGGAGAACGGATCGTCCCGTGGTACCAGCGCCGGCACGCTGCCCGGTCCCAGCAGCACCGGCCTCGGCATGATCACACCGGCCGTCATCGGAGCCAGGTCGGCCCATGGGCCGGCCCAGCGACCGTCTTGGTCGCTCACCCGGGCCAGCAGTCGGCCTTCGCTCACCACCGTCAGGATCGCCCGTCCGGAGAAGTCGGACGCAGCCGCCCAGGAGAACGGCCGGGCCCAGGCAGGCTCCAGCGCGGACGGTTCCACCCGCACCCACGCCCCGGTGGTCATGCCGCAGTTCGTCCGCCGGTGCCACAGGGCCCCGCCGTCGTCAAGGACCAGGAGGTCGTGATGGTCGAGCCATACCGCCGGGTGGCGGGCCAGCGTCCAGCGCCGGGCCCGGATCTCCCCCGGCACCCGCTTCCACTCGGCCCAGGCCGCCAGCCGGACCGTGAACGGCTGCGGCCCGGTGCCGCGCCGGTCCCCCCTCACGTCCACCGCACCGAACGGCACGGAGCACTCACGCAGCCGCCAGTCCCCCATCAGTGCCCTGAGCGTGTACGAGGCCTTCCACTCGGGGTCGCCCACCGCGCCGAGCGCGGCCAGGGGGCCCAGTAGCGACGCCGGGTCGAGGGCGGGCAGTGCGAACGGGGCGGAGAGGTCCGGCCGGACGGGCGGGCCCTGCGGCCGCAAGCCGAACAGTCGTGCCGGATCGACCGGTTCGCCTCCCGACGCCGGGTGGGTGAGGGAGACGGCCATGTCGGGTGAGCGACGCACCGGCCGGTCCAGGAAGATCCACTCGGCGTCGTGGTGGGTGTCCTCCGCCACCGGCCCGGCCGCCACCACCTGATCGGTGGCGAGGCGCTCGCAGCCGACGTCGACCGTCGCGGTCGCCACGGTGAACGTCTCCATCGCCTGGTCACCGGTGTGCAGGTGGATCACCAGCGCGACGATCGTCTCGGCGTCCCCCGGGGCGGTCACCGGCTGCTCCGTCCGGACCGGGCGCCGGAAGTCGGTGAAGTCGTGCAGCAGGGACCGCTGGTTCCACTCCAGGCAGTACGCACGCTGCCCCCACTCCACCAGTCCGCCCCGCACGAAGGGGTTCTCGAAGCGCGGGAACAGGTCGGTCCGCAGTGGCCCGCCGTTGAGCTCGAACTCCCCGCCTCCGCCGCTTGCCAGGCGCAGCCGGTCCGATCCGCCGCCGGGTCGCGGCGCGTCGTACGTGCACTCCAGGTCACCGGCGTCGTCCAGATGGATCCGGGCCGACGACACGCGGTCCGTGAACGCCTCGAAGCTGCCGAACTCGCTCCTGCTGCCGACCTGCACGATCCACACGTTCTTCCCGCCGGTGTACCAGTCCCGCCCGGCGAAGAAGTCCTGGAAGGCCTCCTGCGCCTCCTCGTCGTAGCCCTTCTCCTCCAACCGTTTCGGGTAGGGGTCGGTTTCCTTGGTCAACCACTCGGGCCGCCTGTTGGAGAAGACCCCAACGTATCCCTCCTCGGGTGACGATCCCCCGGGCGCGGGGTGGACCACCTTCCCGAACAGCCAGAAGCCCTTGGCGCCGATGTGCCCGATGTCCAGAAGCGGGAAGTTCGCATCGTCGTAGGCCGACGTCCGCCGCTCCACCACCTGGTCGAAGGCGTGCTTGGGGAACCAGGCGTGCGAGCCCGTCTCGGCGAGGAATTCCTGGACCTCGTGGAAGTCCGAGGCCATGATCGCCGCTCCGCCGTACTGGACGACGCGCGGCAGGGCCCAGTAGCCCGTCCACCAGTCGGGTCCGTCGGCACGTGGCAGCGGGTTGGTGCCCTCGATGAGTTCGTTGTTGGCGATGACCGCGCCGATGCCACCGAGCGGTGCGCCCAGCGGGCCGAGCACCAGGCCGCCGGCCAGTGCCCCGGCGCCGAACGCGGCGATGTCGGAGATGTCGAGGCCCGCGAAGCCGGCGGTGACGAAGACGTTGAGCGCGCCGTTGAGAGTGGCCTGCTGGACGCTGCTCTGGAAGTTCAGCTGGCCGTACCGGAAGTTCTGGACGGTGGAGAGCATCGCCCCCGGTGAGCGGTGGGTGACGATGTTGGCCCGGGTCCGGGTGGACCCCTCCAGCACGAGGGACAGGTCGTCGGCGGACTCCTCCGTCAGTTCCCGCTCGTCCCGCTCGCCGTCGAGTCCGAGATCCGGCAGGAGCCGTCCCGGCAGCTTGAGGATCGGCAGGACGATCTCGATCAGCTTCTGCAGGAGGCTGAAGGCCTCGCTGTCCTCCAGGCCGAAGCGGTGGACCACATGCAGGGAGTTCCGCACCACCTGCTTGTTGAAGAACGCCGACATGCCCCAGAAGAAGACGGTGTCGTCCTCGACCCAGCCGTACCCGTCGTGGGTACGGGCGATCTCCCGGTTCACCTCCGCCAGGTGCGGAAAGTGGCGCTCCCGTTTGGACGCATAGCCGACCAGCAGGGAGTCCTTGACCGCGGACCGCTGTGACCAGAGGATGCCGTGTTTCGCGGCCTCGTCGAAGGTGACCGACACCCGGGAACGGTCGGTGAAGGGATACTCCGGCGGATGCGTGCCGATCTCGAGCAGCACCTCCGGCACGGTGTACGTGGACGACGCGAAGCTGGCTCCGATCTGCGAACTCCCCTCGACGAAAACGCCCTTGGCGCCGCAGAGGATCTCCACCACGTCGGACAGCCCGTTGTCGAAGCCGTGGCTCCTGGACTTGAACTGGCTGCGTCCACCGGCCGCGCCCATCGTCCCGCGGTGCAGGAACCGGACGACGTCGAAGAGCATCAGGTCCACGGCCATCGTGGCCTTGATCCGTACCTCCTCGTCGAGGGCGAAGTCGACGAGGTTGAGCAGAGCCCACAGGTGCTCGCGGTAGTAGCCCGACGAGTGGAACTCCATCCAGCCGAACATCAGCCGGCTGTTGAGCCACTTGAGCACCCGCGCGCGCCCGCGGTCGCGTCGTTGTGCCCCGGTACGGACCCCGGTGCGGTCCTCGGGGTCGGCGAACAGCCGGCACGGTTGGAAGGTCTCATCCTCCCAGAGCTGACCCAGCAGATACTCGGAGGCCGCGAACATGATGTAGTGGTTCTCCGACCAGAACTCCATTTCGCGGTCGGCCTCGTCACCGAAGCCCAGCCCGGCCTTGACCTTGTTCAACCGGACGTTGCCTCTCGCCCGGGGCCTCTCGTCCATCCAGAACTTGTAGGACAACAGGCCCTGTTTGAGGATCTCCCCGGCCAGCGGTGACCAGTTCGGATCCGGCGCCAGGTGATTGGTTGAGGTTTCCTCCAGGACGATCCGCAGCCGGGCAGTGGCGTTGCGGAGCCGTTCGGTGAGCCTGGAGTCGTTGGTGACTGCCTTTCCAGCGGTCCGGGCCTCGACGAAGCGGGCGAACCGGTCGTCCGGCGCCGTACGGGTGCGCCAGCGTGAGGCGGCGGTGCCGAACCGGGCGGGCAGCGGACCGTACCGGTAGAGCAGCCGCACCAGTTGGCACAGCCCCATGTCGGAGTTGGGTTTGAGTCCCACGCACTCGCGCAGGGAGGAATGGACGACACCGCTCCAGTACGCCACACGCCGCGACAGCGGGTACGCGGTGACAGGGCCCGTCGGTGCCCCGTCGGTGCCCACCGAGAGCCGATAGGCGTACGTGGTCCCTTCGCCCTCGGGGTCGTCGCCGGACCGTTCGATCAGCCGGACCCGCACCGTATCGCCGGCCCGCCGCTCGGTGGCGGCCTTCAGCAGCGCGGCCAGTACCGTGCGGTACCCGGACGGCGCCTTGGGGTCGAAGGGCAGCCCCGCCCCGGCGAGTCCCCCGGTGGCGAGCCCGAGCTCGGTCTCGAACTCCGTGACGTGGCGCTCCAGGGCCGCCACCCACTGGTAGGGGTCGGCGGGATTCTCGTCGGCGGTGCGGTAGAGCTCGGGGATCAGCCAGGGCATCTGTCCCGCCAGTTCGGCGCGAGCGATCGCCGGGCCCATCTGCTCGCCGGGCAGCCGCTCGTCGGGAGGCATCGCGGGATGCTCCCGCGGGAAGCCGGCGAGCGGATCCTCGGGGCCGGTGGAGGAAGCGAACGGGGTCGCCTCGTACTTCTCCCGGAGCGCCTTCAGACGCTCGGCCAGCCTGTGGGGCTCGCGGTCGCCGAGCCAGTCCCCGATGCGGCCGAGGAGCGTGTCGCCGAACGCCTGGTGCCGCGCGGCCTCCTCGTCCGTCCACACCGGCCGGCCGCTGTCCAGGTAGACCCGGCCGGTCTCCCGCAGCACGCCGCTCGGGGCCTGGCCGAAGACGGCCGTCAGCTGCGGTTCGGAGATCAGGTCCAGCAGTGGTCCCTCTTGCCCGGGCCGGACCCCGCGGAAGGCGTCGCAGTTCAAGCGGCGCAACTGTGTCTCGTAGAACCATCGGACGCGTCGCCGCAGCTCCTCACGCAGGTCGTCCGCCATGCCGTCAGATCGCCGGACCGCAGGGCGTGGCGGGCCAGCTCGGCAGGGTGTCGTCGTCCTTGAGCAGGACCAAGGTGGTCGGTACCGTGACCTCCCACCGTTCGACGCACACCTCCTGGCCGGGGGCCCGGTTGGCGGCCTTGATCTCCGCGATGACCGACAGGTAGTGGTCGCCGTACATGTCGGGGATCTCCTCGCCCATCCACACGTCCCCGGTCTCCTGGTAGTGGGCGAGGGCCGCTTCGAACCCCGGCCGGACGGGGACCACCACGCGCGCCGCGCCGGCCTTGAGGAAGGCCTCGAACCGCGGATCGGCATCCTGCGCGAGCAACAGTTCCTGCCACCGCTGAGGTCGGCCCCAGTAGTAGGGGTAGCAGGTGTACATCAGGTTCTCCCACTCGAAGGCGCGCTCGAAGAACGCCACCACGGCTCCCCAGTCCCGTACCACGCCCGGATCGGGCAGCGCCGGGTTCGGCGGTGCGGGCGCCGGCGTGGGGGTGGGCAGCCAGGTCGTCGGGTGCTCGCCCAGCAGCAGGAACACGAAGGCCCGCTTCAGCTCCTGGAGCGTCACGGACGGGTCGTGTGCCAGGCCGCCCGCCGCGGCGAGCTGCGCCCGGGCGGCGGCGACGTACCGGGCCAATTTGTCCTCGTACTCCGCGAGCTGACGCTGATAGCCGCTCATGATCGTGGCATGTGTCTTCAACTGCCACTGGGAGTAGGCCTCGTCGGTGCGCTGGCAGACCAGCGCGACGGCGTAGGCCATGCCGACCACCTTCGGGAAGGTACGCGCGCTGACCGGCACCTCGCCGGTCTCCCCGGCCATCTGGAAGGAGGCGTTGAGGACGGGACGGGCCGATTCGTTGATCCGTTCGTATACGTTTTCCCCGACGAAGACCTCAAGCGTCCGTCCAGGCGACGCGTCCGTCACATGGTCGTCGTTGACCGTGTGCACATAACCACTGACCGCCTTGTAGCCCTCCGGGACGGTGAGCGTGAAGGCGGTCATGTGCGGCAGGTCGAAGTCGGAGCCGTACGCCGACACCTTCTTGGTGCCTTCGATCACCTGGGTCCGCGACACCGTCCTCGCGAAGACGGCGGGCGGCGGGGTGACCGACCCGGTGACGCCGTACCGGTTGGCGTACCAGGTGTAGGTGGAGGCGGTGATCCCTTCGGGTGCCAGATCGGGCGGGAGGGGTTTGACCAGCTGGAACTGCTCCGGCTGGGCGGCGTCCTTGAGCGCCTGGGTAAGGACCGCGGCCGGCTCGGGCACCACCACGTCGTACATCAGGCGCTTGCCGTAGTTCAGCAGCCGCATGCTGTACACCTTGTCGACCCACTGGTAGACGCCGCGCAGCTTGTTGGCGCCCTGGTTCTCGATGGTGTGGCCGACGTGCTCGGTGAAGCTGCGCCTTTCGCGCCGCACCCGTTCGGTGCGCGCCTGCTGGGTGCGGCTTTCCACCGACTTGGCCACCACGGTCTGGGCGTAGTTGGTCTTGTTGTTCTCCACCAGCCGGCCGTAGTCGGAGGACGTCATCCGTTCGCTCGCGGCCGTGGTCTGCTGCCCTGCCTCCCGTTGGATCTCGCCGGCCAGTTCGTCGCGGGTGGTGGACTGGTGGTCGCGCTCCTCCGTCCGGGAGGTCGAGGTCTCCTCGGTCTCGGTGATCTCCGACTCCTCGGTGCGCCGGGTCCGGCGGCGGAGGAGCTCATGCTCCATCACGTTCTCGATGTGGGAGATCTCGCCCGCCCGGTAGCCGGTCACCTCCTGGCGCACCACCAGCAGATCACCGAAACCGACCGGCCTCGTCACCGCCTTGCTGAAGTCCGGCTCGCGCGCCGGCGCGTCCTCGACCGGTGCCTCTTCGGAGGGTGGCATGACATCCGTGGTCTCGGCGAAGAGATGGGCACCGACCCGGAAGACTCTGGCCGAGGTGGGAACCTCCTGAGGCAGCAGCCGCCGGCCGAGCGCAGTGAGCCGCTGCTCGATCCGGTCCAGCGCGACCGGTACGGCGGTCTCCTCCAGCCGGACCCCCAGCCGAGCCATCGCGGCGGCCTCCTCCCGGCTGAAACGTGCCTGGGCGGCGTCCGTCAGGAGCAGCAGGGCCGGTTCGGCGGGCGCAGCGGCTTCGACGGCGACGCCGAGGTCCGGCCGCTCCGCCTCGTCAGCGGCCTGCTCCACCGCCGTGCCGGACGATGGCTGCCCGGGGGCCGTGAGGTGCAATTCGTCCGGGCGTGCCGCGAGCAGCCGGTCGTACGCGGTCCGCAGCCAGTCGCGTTCCTGCCGCAGCTGGTCGAGGTGGTCCCGCTCCTTCTGCCCGGCGCGGTGGTCGGTCATCGTACGCGAGGTGAGCCCCGCCGGGGGCGGCGGTGTGACCGCGGACAGTAGGCGCGGAGGGACGCGCAACGGGCGGTCGAACAGCCGCCGGGCCCCGGTACGGTCCAGGGCCGTCGGATTGGTCGCCATGTGGACCACGAAGGCCGCGGCACGCAGCTGACGTACCACGCGCGCCGCGTCGATCCGGTCGAAGCCGGTCACCAGCTTGACCGCCACCACCGCGTTCTGCAGCAGCTCCCGGTCGTTCTTGAAGCCCTGCTGTGTCACCAACTGGTCGGGGAGGGACCCGAAGGTGTCCTTGATCAGGTTCTTGACCGTCGCGGGAGTGACCGTGGCCAGCTTCCCGATCCCGGCGTCCAGCCCGTCCAACGGCTTGCCCAGGGTGGCCGGGTCCGCCGTCGGGGAGGTGAAGGCGGTCGTCAGGAACTGCCGGGAGAGCGTCCGTACCTGCTCGGACACCTCGGGCGGCGGCAGGGCCGGCGCCCCGGTGTCAGAAGCCCCGAGGTCTGCCTCTTCCCCAGCGGTGACGATGTCGTTCAGCTGCTTTTGGAACTGGGAATTGTTGGTGGCATCGATCGAGTCGGTCGGCGCGGGGACCGCGAAGGCGTGCTCGATGTAGCGGAAGAGGTCGGCCATCAGTCAACTTTCCTGAGCTCTGGTACAAGGAGGCCGATCGGTGCAGCACCGGCCCGGCACGCTGATCCCTGACGAACGTACGGTCGCGTGGAGCGCCGGGCCATCTGTGCTGAGCCCGCCGGGTGAACCGGGATTCGGCCCGCCCGACGGCCTCTCAGCCCTCGGCACGGAAACCGCGCGGGCGCAGGCTGTTGCTGGCGGCGAAGACCGAGGGGGCCCTCGGTCCCGTGGGCCGGGACCGAGCGAGAAGCGGACGTCGGACATGACCCCGCCCCACGCGGAGCCGGCCGTGCTCACGCCGGGGCCCGGGGCCGGCCGGCCCTGGCTCGTCCGTGTGTCGCCCTCGGCCCGGGGCTCACTCCACTTCCGCCAGCACGCCGTGCGCGCACTGGCGGTGGCACTGCCGGTGCGGGCAGCCGGGCTGATCGTCACAGCGGTGCTGGGTGTGATCGCCGTAGTACTGGCCATGAGTGGAAGGAAGCAGGTCGAGCAGGCCTCGCCGCCCACGCCCGAGCAGGCGGTCGAGAACGTGAAGGCCGACATGGCCGAGATCAAGGAGAGTACGCACCGATGACACAGCCGCCCCACGACGAGCCCACCGCCTCCAGCCCTCAGGAACTGCGCGAGCAGGTCGAGCAGACACGCACCGAGCTCGGGAAGACCGTCGAAGCGCTCGCGGCGCGGACCGACGTCAAGGCTCGCGCCCAGGAGAAGGCTGCCGAGGTCAAGGAGCAGGCCGCAGCGAAGGCCGGCGAGCTGAAGGGGCAAGCCGCGCTCAGGAGCGGGGAGCTGAAGGAGAAGGCCGCCGGCCTGGCCCGCCAGGCGCAGGACAGGCTGCCCGACCCGGTCAAGGACAAGGCCGTCCGGGCTGCCGAACAGGCCCGGGCCAAGGCGGCCCAGGCCGGTCGGATGTGGCAGGACAAGGCACCCGAACCGGTGCGGCAGAAGACCGCCCAAGGAGCGCAACTGGCGCGTGACAACCGCAAGGTACTGCTGGCGGCAGCGGGCGTGACGGTCATGATGTGGCTGGCTTGCCGCCGCCGGAAAGCATGAGCCGGGGGAAGGCTCCGAAGACCGCCCGCAAGCCGGCCGGTCCGGTGATCGGTGCCGTCGGCGGCAACGGCCTCAGGAGCCCTGTCCGAACAGACGTGGAAGACGCCCGGCCGCGGTGAGGGCATCCCGAGCACCGGTGGCGGAGAACTCTCCTGGTACGAGGTCCTCCTCGCCGCCGCGCTCCGCTGCGCAACCCTCACCGGAGTCGAAGCGGCCGCCGACCGCGTCGGCTCCGCCGCCTGATCCGAGCCTGCCCGGCTGACGGGCACGAGGAGGCGGAAGGGCCGGTCGAACGGGTAGGAACACCGGCCGGCCCTGCCGCCTTCGAACCAGTACTCCTACGAAGGACCCTTCACAGTCATGTCCGATCAGCATGTGGCTGCCGCGCTGACCGCCGCAGCAGTCATCGCCGCGATCCTGGTCGCCCGGACAGTCGTCCTCCACCAGGGCGATCGAAGGCGTGTCGCCCGCGAGGCGAACCCGGTGCGCGGTCGCGCCGCACCGTACGCCGACACGGTCACATCATCCGCGGCCGCCCTCCCTGACGCCGCCTCCTGCGCCGTACGGGAGGCCGAACAGCACGTCCACCACTGCTGGCAGCAGTTCCGGACGCGGGTCGATCCGCCCGAGTGACCTGCGGGGGGGGCGCATGTGCCCACTGTCGTGCTGGTTCGCCCATCACCCGTTGCCGCACAGCCTCGAGGCTGAGGGCGATGCCTTCCGGGAGGGAAGCGGTGCCGTCCCGGAATCCTCAAGATCGCCTCGAACCGGAAGGACCGGGAGCGGCGACAGCGGCACGATCGCGCACGGCCGGGCTCCCTTCACCGGTCCCGATGTCGTGGTGAGTACAGGGAAGCCGGGGCGGGCGGGGTGCCAGGTTCTTCCTGCAGATCCAACGCGTCCTGCAGCGCCTGACGCAGGCTTCTGACCGCGCGTTCCAGGCGGGCGGCCGTGGTCCTCACCGTCGCGCTCGGTGCCTGTGCCTGGAGCTGTCCGATCAGGTCGTGTGGCTGCGTCTCGACGTCGGACAGCAGGGTGGATAGCTGCGCCAGCAGATCGGTCGCGGCCCTGGCGCGCAGTGTCCAGGGATCGTACGGCCGCGACACACGGTCCACGGCACCGGCCGCATACCTTCGGAAGGTGGCGTGGGGACCCATTTCGTAAGCGCTGACGAAGATGATCGGGGTGTCGCGAGCCCGCACACGGCGCTTGATGTGTGCGGCGGTCTCGTAGCCGTCCCTTCCCGACATCTGGGAGGAAGACGCCCGCGATGTGGAGCCCGGCCAGGTGGACGGTGGCGGTCTTCTCGTAGCGGGTGGCGAGGCCGCGCCGCTGCTTGAGGCGGTTGATGCACCGCTCGACGGTGTTGCGCTGCTTGCCGGTCTCGCGGTCGAAGGGCGGTGGCCTGCCGCCGCGACTGCCCCGACGTAGCCGGTGTCCGCGCCGGTCGAGCCGGACGAGCGCGGGGATCCGATGTCGCCGCTGCGGTGGACGACCAGGTCGTCCCGCACGCCGGCGGCCGAACTGCCCCGCCAAGGGCACCGGGCCGGTGCCGGCACGATCGCCGGCCTGCTGCGCCTACGGGACGCGAACAAGCAGTGAGTCCGGGAGTCCGGCTGCTGGTCGCTGCTCGGCGGCGGCAGAAAGCCGCAGGGCCGCGCCCTCCTCGACACGGTCCGTCGGGAGTTGCGCGAAGAGGGCGGTCCGACCCTCGCGGTCCTGGAACCGTACGCGGCGGAACACGTCACCTGCACCGACGGAACCCGCATGCCGATCCAGCTGTTCCCCAGCCGTTGGAACGGCGACCCGACACGGCTCTCCCTCACATAAGGCGGTGAACAGTATCCTCGCAAAAGCCCAGGCCAGCACTTCGCCGGCCTGGGCTTGTCGCTGCCCCGCTGTACCCGCACCGCGTTCGAGCCGATTTCGGCGGCTCGCCCTGTTCCGGGCCGCTCGCCATCACCGCGGGTCAGGCAGCGAACTCCTGCAGAGACGCTAGTTGGTGACGCGGTAGGCGCTGACCCAGGGGCCGATGTTGCCGTAGCCGCTGCTGTCGATGGTGATCGAAGTTCCGGTGCAGTTGGCGTGCTCCCACAGCTCCACCCTGAGGCTGCTCTCGGTGCGGGCGGATCGGACGCTGTCGTTCCAGCCGGCGCCGACGTAAGTGCACGCCCCCGTGCTTCCGTAGAACCACGCGTTGGGGCCCGAGAAGCCCGTCGAGGCGTAGGCGTGCCAGCTGCCGGCCGCCGCACCGGCGGTGCCGGTGGTGGAGGTCGACGGCGTGGCCGACGCGCCCGTCGGTGCGGTGACCAGCAGCAGACCAGCGAGGCCGGTCGCCGTGCCGATCAGGCCGAGAACACCCTTCTTCTGAAGCATTCTGTTCACTTTTCCCCTTACGGATCGCGCCCGCAGCGGCGTACTGCTGTGACCTGTGCCGTGCGGCCCGTGGTGTGTGGTGCATGACGGACGGCGTTCGGTCGCCACGCGTACGGACCGGGCCGTCTGTTCCAGATGTAGCGCGTTGGGGGTTGTTCGCGTTCGGGGCCTGGTACCGAACAAACAGGTCCTGAAAAATACGATGCCGCGACTGCAGGGCACGGCACGGGAAACGGGGAGGTACGGCCATGCCGCGCAGAGAGCGACCGCTGAACACTGAGGACGGTCCGTTGGCCGAATTCGCCGCGGACTTGCGGAGGTTGAGGCGGAAGGCGGGGAACCCGCCGTACCGGACACTGGCGGAACTCGCGCACTATTCGATTTCGACCCTGTCCTCCGCCGCCTCCGGGCAACGGCTGCCGACGCTGGCGGTGACGCTGGCGTACGTACGCGCCTGCGACGGGAACGTCGAGGAGTGGCGGAAGCGTTGGCGGAAGGCCGCGGAGCTTCTGGGCGACGCGTATCCGGAGTCCGGGCCGAAGACCGAGGACGGCCCGGTCCCGCCGTACGCGGGACTGCGGGCCTTCCGGGAGCAGGACGCCGACTGGTTCTTCGGGCGGGAACGGCTGCTGGAGGAGCTGGTCGAGCGGCTGGAGCGGCAGCGGTTCGTGGTGGTGATCGGGGCCTCGGGCTCGGGCAAGTCGTCGCTGTTGCGGGCCGGGCTGGTGCCACGCCTCAAGGCCGCTGCGGCCACGACGGCGGTCGTCCTGACTCCGGGGGCGCGGCCGTTGGAGGAGTGCGCCGTGTGGTTGGGGGCGATGGCAGGCCTCACCCCGGGGGCCCTGTACGGAGAGCTGAGGGAGGACCCCAAGAACCTGGGGCGCGTGGTGCGGCAGATCATCGCCCGGTCCGGTTCGGCACACGGCAACAGCGACGGGGAACTGGTCCTGGTCGTCGACCAGTTCGAGGAAGCCTTCACACTCTGCCAGGACACCGCCGAGCGGGACCTCTTCATCGAGGCCCTCATCTCCGCCACCTCGGACGCCGACGGCAGATGCCGCGTCGCCCTGGGAATACGCGCCGACTTCTATGCGCACTGCACCCGCCACGCGCCCCTGGTGGAGGCGATGCGCGACGCACAGGTTCCCGTGGGGCCGATGAGCTTGGACGAGTTGCGCCGTGCCGTGGTGCGGCCCGCTCAGCGGGCCGGGCTGACCGTCGAGGGTGCGCTGCTGGCGACGCTCATCGCGCAGGCGCACGGCCAGGCAGGCGTGCTGCCGCTGCTGTCGCACGCGCTGCTGCAGACCTGGCGGCGACGGCGGGGCACCGCGCTGACACTGCACGCTTTCGAGGCGGCGGGTGGTCTGGAGGGCGCCCTCGCCCGTACCGCCGAGGAGTTCTATCAGGAGCTGGACCCGGGACGGCGGAAGCTGGCCCGTCAGGTGTTCGTACGGCTGACCGCGCTCGGGGACGGCACGGAGGACACCCGACGCCCGGCCCGCCTGGAGGAGCTGGTCGGGCTGGCCGGGCACGGCGAAGGCAACGGTGACGGCGGCGAGGTCCGTGCCGTACTGGATCTGGCGGCGGGCGCACGACTGCTGACTCTGGACCGCGAGCGGGTGGAGCTGGCCCACGAGGCTCTGATCCGGTGCTGGCCCCGCCTGCACGGCTGGTTGACCGAGGACCGCGAGGCCACCCGGACGGCGCGCCGCCTCACCGATGCCGCTCAGACCTGGGAGGCGCTGGGGCGGGAACCCGGCGCACTCTACCGCGGCACCCGCCTCGCCTTGGCCGCCGGGCTCGACCGCATGGCGATGTCCGTGCCGGAACGGGAGTTCCTCGACGCCGGTCTGGCCGCCCAGGCGGCGGAGCACGCGGCGGTGCGGCGCCGGACCCGGTTCAGGCGCCTGGGCCTGGGATTATTGAGTCTCCTGCTCGTGTTGACCACCACGACCGCTGCTCTCGCCATACGGGCGCAGCAGGCGGCGGACCAGCAGCGCGACGTCGCCGGTTCTCAGCGGGTCGCCGAACGGGCCGCGGCGCTGCGGACGGTCAATCCGGCGCTGGCCGCCCAGTTGAGCCTGGCCGCCTACCGTCTGTCGCCCACCCCCGAGGCACGCGGCAGCGTGCTCAGCTCCTTCGCCACTCCGTACGCCACCCAGCTGACCGACGAACGGAGCGCCGTCACCGCGGTGGTGTTCAGCGCCGACGGCCGTGTCCTGGTCACCGGCGATGCCGACCGGACCGTGCGACTACGGTGGGTGACCGATCCGCACCGGCCGAGCGGGCCGGTCACGCTGGGGCGCATCGGCGGCACCGTACGCACGGTCGCCGTCAGCCCCGACGGACGGCTTCTGGCTGCCGGGGGTGAGGACGGGGCGGTGGCGGTGTGGGACATCGGGGACGTACGGCGGCCCCGGCTCACGACGCGGCTGCCGGGCGACGCCGGTCCGGTGGTGGGGGCCGGGTTCGGGGTCGGCTCCGGAGGGCGCACCCTCGCGGTCGCCGCCCGTGACGGGATCCGGGTGTGGCAGCTGTCGGATCCGCGCCGGCCGCGCGGCCTCGACACCCTGGACACGGGCGTCGACGTCACGGCGGTGGCGTTCCACCGGGACGGGCGGACGGTGGCCACGGGGCATGGTGACGGGACGATGCGACTGTGGGAGGTGGCGCTGTCGGGTGAGCGACTGCGTCGGCTGTCGACCGTCCCCGGCCGGACGGGCGAGGCCGGCGGAACCAGTGAGGCCGTTCGGAACGGCGAGACCGACGGTACTGGCGAGGCCGGCCGAACGGGAGACGATGGCCGCTTCAGTCACGTCGGCCACACCGGCCGGGTGAACGCGATGGCTTTCTCCCCCGACGGGCGTCGACTCGCTACCGGTGGCGCCGATTTCACCGTACGACTGTGGGACGTGAGCCGACCGGGCCTGCCCCGCCGGACGCAGACGCTCACCTCGCACACCGACTCGGTCAACGCCGTCGCCTTCAGTCCTGACGGGAGCCAACTGGCCACCGCGGGCACCGACGCGACCGTACGCCGGTGGCAAGTGAGCCGTTCCGGTGCCGTGCGCCGAGCGGCGGTGCTCTCGGGACACACCGGCGGCATCGGTTCCCTGTCCTTCGGCCCTGGGGGCCGCACGCTGGCCAGCGGCAGCGAGGACCAGAGCACCCGCCTGTGGGACCTGCCCGGTCCGGCTCTGACCGGCCACACCAGTTCGCTCTGCTCCCTCGCCTTCAGCCCCGATGGCCGACTTCTCGCCAGCGCCAGTTACGACCGCACCGTGCGCCTGTGGAACCTCGCGGACAAGCGCCACCCGGGCGAACTGCCCCCGCTCACCGGTCATACCGGGCCCGTCCAATCAGTCGCCTTCAGTCCCGACGGCCGCACCCTGGCCAGCGCCGGCGCCGACGGCACTCTGCGACTGTGGGCCCTGGGGACGGCGGACGGCCGTCGTCCCCGTCCACTGGACGCCATCCCCGCCCGGATCGGCACCGTCAACACGCTCGCGTTCAGCCCCGACGGCCGCACCCTGGCCGCCGGCGGCGAGCAGGGCACCGTACGCTTCTGGGACACGGCGGACGTACGCCGCCCCCGCCCGCTGTCCACCCTGCGCGGAACCGGTGCGGTGGACTCCGTGGCGTTCGCCCCCGACGGCCGCACCCTGGCCGTGGCCGACCGGGACCGCACGGCCGTCCTCTGGGACGTCACCAGCCGACGGCGCCCCTCCCGCCTGACGGTTCTCACCGGCCACACCGGCGCGGTGAGGTCAGTCGCCTTCGCCCCCGACGGCCGCACCCTGGCCACCGGCAGTGAAGACCGCACCGTCCGCGTCTGGGACCTCACCGACCTCCACCACCCGCTTTCCCGCGCCCGCCTCACCGGCTACACCGACGGCGTCATGGCCGTCGCCTTCACCCCGGACGGTCGAACGCTGGCCGCCGCGAGCTCCGACAAGAAGGTGCGGCTGTACGGTCTGACGGCCCGCGGCGAGGTCCGGGAACCGGCACTGCTGACGGCCCACTCCAAACCGGTGGACACCCTCGCCTTCAGTCCTGACGGCCGCACCCTGGCCACCGGCAGCCAGGACTGGACCGTTCTGCTCTGGGATCCCGACACCGAACGCGCCGCCTTCCGGATCTGCGCCACGGCCTTCCCGGCGATCACCCGCGCCGAATGGCGCCAGTACTTCCCGCAGTGGAAGTACCGTCCTCCGTGCAGGATCTGACCATCAGGACCAGGGAATCGGCCGTACGGCGCCGACGGTGAAGCTTCGTCGGCGCACAGGACGCCGACCGGCTGACGCTCGCTTCGATCGCGTTCCTCACTCCGCCGGGTCCGCCCGCGGCGGTTCCGCCACCGGGACGGCCGCTCGGCCGCACCGCGCCCACCGCGGCGAGCGTCGTCGACGGCCTCGGGCGGTTCGCCGAGGCAGGGCTCACGGTCTGCACCCTGTGGTTGAACCGCTCCGGGTTCGATGGAGGCTCCATGTGATGAACGAGCCCGGGACCTGCGGAGGCACCGGCCAGGTCGCGGCGCCACAAGGCCATGTCGAGGGCGTCGAGGACGAGCTTGGACCGCTTGCTGGTGGCGGCCGACCAGCCGACGATCGCCCGGGAGAACACGTCCACGACGAAAGCGACGTAGCCGATGCCGGACCAGGGTGCGACATAGGTGAAGTCGGCAACCCACCGCTCGTTCGGACGGGATGCGGTGAAGTCGCGCCTGAACAGGTCAGAGGCCCGGTCATGGCCGTCGTCACGGATCGTGGCACGGATTCCCTTCCCTAGCCGGGCGCCCTCGAGGCCGAGGTCGCGCGTCAGCCGGGCGACCGTGCAGCGGGCCACGGACATGCCCTCGTGGTGCAGCTGCCGCCAGACCTTCCGCACTCCGCAGACGCCGAAGTTGTCGGCATGGGCGTGGCTGATCCGCGTCTTCAGCTCCGCGTCGCGGACCGACCGTGCACGGGGAGTGCGGCTCCCGGCGGCGCAGTAGGTGCTCGTCGCGATCCTCGCCTCCATCGGACCCGGAGCGATTCACTGCGGCGTCCCCCGGGGAGGCCGGGGCCGGCTTCTCCTGTGCGCGGTCCCGTCAGAGGTGAGCTTCCTCCTCCCGCCTGTCGAAGTCTTCGCGTGCGCGGTCGATTGCGGGCATGTTCTGCGAGGCCCATGCCAGCAGCACGTCGACGGGGTGCCGGAGGGTCTTGCCGAGGGGCGTGATCCGGTACACGACTGCCACAGGGCGGGTGGAGACGACCTCACGCTCGATCACGCCGTTGCGTTCGAGTCGCCGGAGTGTCGCGGTCAGCGATTTCTGCGTGACGTGGGGGATGGCCCGGCGCAGTTCGTTGAAGCGGCACGGGCGTTCGCAGAGTTCGTTGAGAACGCTGAGCGACCACTTGTCGAGGATCTGGTCGAGCAGTTCGCGGTGCGGGGCGTCGATGCGGAGTTCGTCGTCGGTATCCATGGCGAAACCTGGTCTCGTTGAAGTGTCCTTCTTCCACTAGGTAGCTTACGGATACTTGTTTTGGAGGAGGGAAGACCATGACTGTTCAGTACTTCACCCCGGAAGGCATGCTGCAGCCGGTCCCGTACCACCACGTCGCCGTGGGCACCGGGACGAAGCACGTCCACGTCAGCGGGCAGATCGCGCGCCAGGCCGACGGGACGCCGGTCGCGCCCGGCGATCTGGCCGGGCAGGTCGCCCAGGCGCTGCGCAACACCTCCGTCGGGCTGGCAGGCGCGGGCGCATCGTTCGCAGACGTGCTGCGCCTGACGTTCTACGTGACCCAGTGGAGCCCGGAGAAGATCGGCGACTTCATGAGCGGCGTGGAGACCGTCGCCGACGAGATCGGGCTCCGGCTTCCCCTGCCGCCGGCCTCCCTCATCGGTGTGGAGTACCTCTTCGAACCGGATGTTCTCGTCGAGGTCGAAGCAACCGCACTCCTCGACTGATCTCTGAAGGGTTGCCGCCCGGCCGTGCCTTGACGTGGCCGTCGTAGAAGGGCGGCAGTGGTCGGCCCACTGCCGGCCGGCGGATGGTGGCAGTGGGTGGACCCCGCGCACCAGCGGCACAGGCCATGCCCGGACGACGAAGTGTTCCTCGACGCGGTGGCGCAGGCGCAGCCGGCCGCCTGGTGCCGGGCATCGGCGTCGTTCACGGATCGACCCGAGGCGCCGGCCCGGTACGGCGGGGGCGGGCAGGCTGGGCCGGGCGCGGTGGGAATGGGAGCGGCCCAGTGAGGGCCGGTGGTGTTCGGGCGCCGGCTGTGCGCCGCCCGCCGCGGGGACGCAGCAGGTACGGCGGGTGCGTGGGGGTACCCGGCCGCGGTGGCAGCGGGTGCGCATCGGCCATGGCCGGTGGCTGCTCGACATCGGCGGTGGGCACCCGCTGGAGTCCCTCGTGGCAGGGCCGCCGGCGGGAGAGCCGGGGCGGGCGCAGCATGGGAACCTCACTCCCTCCACGCGAGTGAACCCTGTCGGCATCCGGTCAGTCGGCCGTCAGGAATCGCTGTCTCCCAGACGTGACCAGGACCTTGCTGCGGTCCGTGGCGGTCTCCGCCCCGGCCCTGCCGCCACTGACTGTTCCTGTCTCGGCCGCCGGCGAGCCCGGCGCGGCACGCGTCGGCATCGACTGCCCGTCCGGCTACGTGTGCGTCCACCCCGGGATCGACTTCGGCGGGCAGCCCTGGGTGAGGCGCGCGGTGGACGGCAGTGTGAAGGATCTGCCCTCCACGATGCCGACCGCCGGGCCCACGTCACCGAACGGCACCCGCGCGCCTGGTACCGCGAGCGCGACCTCCTGCCCGGCAACCGGGTTTCCAGGGCGGGTGCGCGCTGCCGGCGCCCCGCGAGGGGGCGGGTGCTACGCCAGGGGGGCGAGGGGGATGTCGATGTAGGACTCGTTGTCCCTGGGGGAGGTGATCTCGAGGGCGGAGGGGATGGTGTTGTCGTCCGCGAAGAACGGGTCGTAGCTGTCGATGATGAGCTGCAGCTGGCGGCCCTTGGCGAGGACGTAGTGGGCGGGCTGCAGGCGGAAGGTCACTGTGGCGGCCTGCTGGTCGGTGAGGGTGTAGGGGGCGTGGGTGATGATGGCGGCCCGGCCGGTGGCGGGGTCGCAGTCCAGCAGGTAGGCGACGAAGGTGGCGTTGTTCGTCTGCGGCTTTACGGTGACCTTGGCCTCCACGTCGCCCTGGATGCGCATGGGCTGCTCCAGCGGCACGGTCGTCCAGACCGCGGCGACATCGCGTTTGATGTCGGCGGTCTTGTAGACGTGGGGCAGTCCGACTCGCTCCATCAGACCGGTCTGGACGAGTTTGGGGGCGACAACGACCCCTGTGTCCGGGCCGGCTGCCTGAACGGAGCGGGTCCAGCCCGCCTGCGGCCGGTCCTGCGTCATGGGTGCGTCCTGCTGCCCGGCCGGCACGGCGTCGAGGTGGAAGCGCTGCACCGGCAGGGCGTAGCCCGCCCAGTCGGGGTGGGTGAGGTCGGACAGGAGGTTGTGCATGTACTCCGAGCGGATGCCGAACTGCGGCTTCGCGCCGTCGCCCGCGCTGCCGCCGAGGTGGTGGTCCATCCAGCGGTAGGTCATCTCGGTGGGCTTGGAGATGGTGCCGAACAGGCCGGGCAGTTCGCCGTTGCCGTGGTCGCCGATCTGCACCAGCAGTGATTTGGGGCCCTGCAGCTTGGTGAAGAGGTCGATGACGGCGGGCACGGAGAAGATCGTCTCGTGCCAGTAGGTGGTCATCAGGACCGGCAGCTTGCGGTCGTTGTAGGTCTTCAGGTGCTGGATCGGCGAGCGGAGGGAGGCGAACTCCTTGACCTCGTCGTCGATGACGTTGTCGCGGACCTTCTTGATGATGTTCTGGAACTCCGCCGAGCAGCGCTCTTCGTGGAACAGGGCCACGAGTGCCTCGAACGCCTTGATGTGCCGGGTGCCGTTTTCGAAGAGCGAGGCGAACAGGTCGCCCCAGGCGCTGGTGCCGGCGACGACCTTGACGCGGGGGTCCTGTGCGGCCAGCAGCAGGCTGGTCCCGGCGCCGTAGGAGGCGCCGAAGCACCCGATCCGGTCCGCGTCGACGCCTTCCAGACCGGTGAGCCAGTTGAGGATCTCGACGCCGTCGGCGACGTCCTGGGGTCCGGCGACCTGGATCTCGCCCTCGGAGCGAGCCAGACCCCGCTGGCTGTAGGTCAGGACGGCGTAGCCGCCGAGCGTCCAGCGTGGGATCGTGCCGAAGTAGGCCAGTCGGCCAAGGTCGTTCAGCGGGGCGGGCATGACGATGGCAGGGCAGGTCCGCCCCGGAGCGAGTCCGCGCGGCATGCTCAGCCCGGCGTCGATCCGGGTCCCGTCCGACATGACGATCGGGAACTCCCGGTACTGCGCGGTCTCCGCCTGCACCTCGAAGACGTCGGCAAGACCCCACTGGTCGAGCATGCCGATCCGGCGCGGCGACGGGTCGAGCAGCGCCACACGGATCGCCTCCAGCATGGCGACGTCGTCGGGGCTGAGAGCGAACGGGTTCTCGGGGGAACCGTTGACCGGCATGGATGTCCCGCCTTCCTCGACAGTTTCTCTGACGATGTGTCATAAACATGGTCGTATCGAAATGATCACTCCTGAAAGGTGAAACGCGCCCGCCACTCGAACGAGTGACAGGCATCTGCTGACACACGAATCGACCGGCGTCGGATTCCTTGCCCAGCTGGACAGACGATCTCCTGCTCGGACCGCTGCCAATGACCGAAGCGAGGAACCCGAGCGCCGGTCACACCAGCCTCCCGAACCGTGCATTCAAGCCGGCGGAAGCTCACACGACATCACCTTCCGGCGCCGGATCCCTCCCCGTCCCTCGTCGGGACGGTGGTGCCGGGGCGTCGTCCCTTCTTTCGGGACCCGCGGCCGGGTCTTGCGGGTGCCGGTCGCATGCCGATGGGCTCGGCGCGATGCCGAGTCGGCACCAAGCCGGACAGGTGTCCCGCTGGCCGGTGCCGGCGGGGCGAGGAGGGCCGTCCAGTCGGTGCGGCAGTCGCGCCATCCGTCGTCGAGCTGAGTGACGGCCGGAGCCGCGAATGCGTCGGCGCGACGCCCGCCCAGGACGCGGTGGCGGATGCCGGCCGGCCTGGCGTCGTCGGTGCCGGCTCGGCGGACGAAGATCCCGATGGCGAGTGATGGACACACGCCGGGGAAGCTCCGGGCTGGTATGTCCGAAGTCTGGCCTTCCGGGTGCAGTCGATGATCCACCCCTCGGAGGCGTAGGGCATGTCCGGCAACCCCCGACAGCGGGGTTTCGGCGTGCCCTTCGGCAGGCGTCGTTCGGGAGCCGGGCCGGTGAGGACGACCACCGTGACGGGCCGCGATCACCGACGGCGCCAGGAACGTCAGCAGGGCGTGTGGCCATGAACTGGAGGGTGGGATGACGCCGGTCACCGCCAGCGGCACGGTGAGCCGAGGGAGCCTCCGGGCCGGCGAGGGGGACGACCGTGTCCGTTCCGATCCCGATGTCGTCGGAGCCCGGACCGGAGCGCTCACCGTTGGGTGGCCCGCCCTCACGCAAGGGCTGCGCCGATGGCGTCGCCGATCTCGTTCAGCACGTCGCGCGAGACCCGGACGTCGCGGGTGAAGGACAGGAATGCGTGGGGCACTCCCCCGACCGGTCGGTGCGTCACCGGTACTCCGGCCTCGCGGAGGGCGTCCGCGTATCGGACGCCCTGGTCGCGCAGTGGGTCGAACTCGGCAGTGACGATGAACGTGGCCGGGAGCCCGGTGAGGTCTTCCGCGCGCAGCGGAGAGACGCGGGGGTCGGCGCCCTCGTCGGGGGTGTTCAGGTAGGCGCCCCAGAACCACTCGAGCCAAGGGCGCGTCAGCAGGGGGCCGGCAGCGTTGTCGTACAGCGATGCGCTGTCGTCGAAACGGTCGGTTGCGGGATAGGCGAGGGCCTGGAAGGTGACGGTCGGTCCGCCGCGTCGCTTCGCTTCCTGCGCGGTGACGGCGGCGAGGTTGCCTCCCGCGCTCTCTCCGAACAGGGCGATGCGCTTCGGATCGGCGCCGAAGGTGCCGGCGTTCCGCTCGACCCACCGCAGCGCCGCGTAGGCGTCTTCGACGGCTCCCGGGAACCGGTGCTCCGGCGCCAGCCGGTAGCCGACGGAGACGACGACGGTCTTCGACCGCGTCGCGACCACCCTGGCGAAGTGGTCCTGGCTGTCGAGGTCCCCGAACACCCAGCCGCCGCCGTGGAAGAACACCGTCACCGGGGCGGGCGAGCCCGTCGGGACCGTCTCGGGTGTGTAGACGCGGATCGGGACGTCATGGCCACCGTTGCGGAAGGTCGTGTCGCGAACGTCGCGAACCGGGACGGCGTCACCGGCGAACGAGGCGAACGCACGGCCGATGGCGCGGTTCTCCGCCACGGTGAGGGTGTTGGCTGCGGGCGCGGGGTTCGCGGCCAAGTCATCGAGCAGGGCCTGGATCTGCGGGTCGAGAGTCATGAGCTGCGCCTTTCACGGCTGCTGGAACGATCTTGGAATGATCACTCCAACCGTAGGTATCGCAAGATTGGAAAGTCAATTCCAATCTTTGGTAGGCTGGCTCTCATGCAGACGCGCAGTGGCGAGACCCGGGTCAAGGCAGCGAGTACCGAGGGGGGTCGTCGTACGCGGGACCGCATCCTGCGCGCCGCTGCCGAGCTGATGTTCAAGCAGGGCGTCGCCGGCACGAGCATCCCCGACGTGCAACGCCGAGCTCAGGTGAGTGCCTCGCAGATCTACCACTACTTCGGGGACAAGAAGGGCCTCACGGCGGCGGTGATCGAGTACCAGAGCACCGTGAAGCTCGAACAGCAGCGGCCCCTGCTCGACCACCTCGACAGCATCGACGCGTTGCGTGAGTGGTGCGAACGCGCCGCCGTCCGCCTGGACGCGGTGCACTGCGCCGGAGGGTGCGAGATCGGCTCGCTCGCGAGCGAGCTGTCGGACATCGACCCCTCAGCCCGTCTCGGCCTGGCCACGGGATTCGCTGCGTGGCAGGCGGCGATCGAATCCGGGCTTGCTCGCATGCGTGAGCGCGGCGACCTCGGAGCCGACGAGGACATTTCGGCGCTTGCGGTCACGCTGCTGGCCGCGATACAAGGCGGCATGCTCCTGGCACAGGTGAGCCAGGACGCCACCCCGTACCGCCGGGCGGTCAACGTGGTCATCGACCACATCGCAGACCGCGTCGCGGCGGCTCAAGCTTCGCGGTCGACCGGTCGCTGAACACGGGCGGTTCCCCGGCGGCTGCTCCTGCGCCGAGCGCCGACGGGGCTCTCCATGCCACCCGGCCAACGAATCCCGCCTTGACGGCGGTGCCGCCTCGGGTCAGCACCCTGTGGGTGTCACGGGTTCCAGGTCATGGTGGCGCAGACCCGGTCGAAGCGCCGTGCTGCCAGGTCCTGCCGGGAGATCGACCAGGAGGAGAGGGCCCTCTCCCGGCCATCGGGCCCGTGTTGCCACTGTTCGACAGGGGGATCGCGCCGGGTGAGGAGCGGATCGTGGACGCTCAGCGGTGCAGCGTGACGGTCACGCCGCGTGCCCTGAGTTCGGTCACCACGGAACCGGGGATGCTCGACAGCAAGGTTGCGCCCACCGGTGAGGGCCTGTTGAACGCCGAAATCGCCCACCGAACCGGTCATCGGCCACGAGGCCGTGAAGACCTACGTCTTCCGCATTCTCACCGAACTGCATCTCCGCGACCGCGTTCAGGTGGTGGCCCTGGTCTATCGGGCGGAATTGGCTGGGGACGGCAACCGAGCCTGACGGCCCTGTGATGCCGTGCGGCGCGGTAAGCCGGCAGCAGCGGCTCGTTCCCGCCCACAGCTCATCCGATACGCCCCACGGCGGCCGCTCCGTTCTCAGGGGCGGCCCAGGATCCCCCGAGCGAGCTACCTGTTTTGTCCTCTCTGGGGTGACGCGCGCCACCGGTGGTCTCTTGTTGACTCGGATCGTCAACACAACGGCCGGACAAGGCCGACCAGCCCACTAGCCAAGGACAACAGCATGACCACGACACGCAGTTCCGCGCAGCACGGTTTCCCCAGAGGCCGCCGAATCGCCGCAGCTCTGCTGGTTTCCACGCTGGCAGGAACCGCATTGGCCGCGTGTGGCGCCGACGCCAAGGGCTCGCAACCGGCCGAGGGCTCCGGCAAGAGCGTCGGCGAGACCACGGGCGACACCAAGATCGCCTGGGGCAAGTGCCCGGCCCTGCCCGGAGGACAAACACGTGACCCCCACCTGGCCTGTGGAACGTTAAAGGTGCCACTCGACTACCAGAACCCGGGCGGCACGAAGATCGACGTGGCGGTCTCCCGGCTGTCCACCGCACAGCCCGGGAAGCGACATGGCGTTCTGCTGCTGAACCCCGGCGGGCCAGCCCTGGGCGGTCTCGACATGCCCGAAACCATGGCGTCCGCACTGCCGAAGTCCGTGCTGGACCGCTATGACCTGATCGGTTTCGACCCGCGCGGTGTCGAACACAGCACCCCGCAGAGTTGCGGTCTGCAGGACCCCAGCGTGTCCGGGCGCTTCCCCTATCCTGCCGCAGACGGCTCGATCACCAAGAACGTGGCCCTCGCCGAAGCCGACGCCAGGAAGTGCGCCGACACGGTGGGCAAGAACCTGCGGTACTACAACACCGCCAACACCGCCCGCGACATGGACCGCATCCGTCAGGCGCTCGGTGAGAAGAAGATTTCCTACTGGGGCCAGTCCTACGGCACCTACCTCGGCGCCGTCTACCGCTCCTTCTTCCAAGACCACACAGACCGGATGGTCCTGGAGGGCAACGTCGACCCCACCAAGGTATGGGCCAACCAGGTGGCGGAAACCTGGGGCAGGGGCACGGCCGACCGGTTCCCCGATGCCGCCCGCGTCGCCGCGGCGCAGGCCGGCACCCTCAAGCTGGGCACAAACATCGCGCAGGTGACCCGCACCTACCTCGCCCTCGCCGACCGGCTCGACCGCATGCCCGCAGCGATTCCCGGCACATCGGTGTCGCTGGACGGGGCGCTGCTGCGGAACATGACCTATGCCCTGCTTCTGCACAACGACACACTTCCCGTGCTCGTCAAGTTCTGGAAGGCCGCCGACGACCTGGCCCACGGCAGCGCCACGGCCGCCGACACCGCTGTTCTCAAGGAGGTGTTCGCCGACACACCGACGTCCCCGGGCATCCCCGCGGACAACCAGGCCACCATGTTCATGGCTCTCACCTGCGGCGACGCCGAATGGCCGCACGACATCGACGGCTACGCCGCCCGCACCACCGCCGACCGCGAGAAGTGGCCGCTCACCGCGGGCATGCCCGCCAACATCTGGGCATGCGCCTACTGGGACAAGCCGGCTGAGGCGGCTGCCAAGGTCGTGAAGGGCGGCCCGCGCAACACCCTGATCCTGCAGAACCGCCGCGACAATGCCACCCCGTGGGAAAGCGGCGTCGGGCTGCACAAGTCCCTCGGCGACGGCTCTGCCTTCGTCGGCGTCGACAACGGCGGGCACTACGTCTACGGCGAAGGCTCCGCCTGCGCCGACAAGGCCACCGTCGGCTTCCTGATCACCGGCCACCTGCCGGACAAGAACGTCTACTGCACCGACGTCACCCGGAAGTAACCCGCCAGAACGCGGTGCTTCCCTGTCCGGCCCGCTGTCCGGCTGGAGTCGCCTCGATGGGGTCGATGGAAGTCGCCCCCAGCCATCACGGCGATGGCCGAGAACCGCTGCATCGATACTCGAAACAGCCCCGCGGAGCATGTCCACCCGTCATCCTGCCACAGCGGGGGGCTCCGAGACCCGTCAGAGAGGGGCTCAGGCTCGGTCAGGGGACGGTCACGGGCGTTGCGACCGTTGCATTTTCGGCCATCGACGGGATGAGGCCGACGGGCCGTGGGTCCCATGCTCTGGAGTGCGTTGGCGGCGAGACCGACTGTCGAGGGGGCGCAGCGGAGGCGGCCCGCGATGTCCCGCATCGTTGGCGGTTCGGTAAATGGCTGACAGTCGCGGCGGGACGGTGCTTGTCACGGGCGGAACGGTTTACCCAGCCAGCCGGGTGATAGCGGCCCTGCTCCAGCACCGCTACCGGCCGCGCACCACCGTGCGCAACCTCGGCGAGGCGGCACAGGTGCGTGACGCCGTCGGCGAGCGAACCGGCGAGGACGCGGCCGGGACCATTGGCCTCGCGGCCGCTGACCTCCTCAGTGAACGCCTGGGTCTGCCGCACTCGGCACCTTCCACGAGTACACCCGTGCGGCCCGACCAGCATGGGTCAGGCATTCGGCACCTGCGGGGTGGGGAGGTTGTCGACGCGAGAGCGGCTGTGTGGCTCCGAGTCCTTCAGTCAGAGGCGTTGACAAGGCCGAGCAACACGGTGGTGATGGTCGACCGGGCGAGTTCCGGGCTGATCGTTCCACGGGCGGCCGCATGGCCGAGCGCGTCCGCGGCGCCCACGAATGCGATGGCTGCTTCCTCACCGAGGTCCGCAGCGCCGTCGGCGCTTCGTATGGCTTGCCGACAGATGTCCACGTAGCGGCGCTCGGATTCTCGCCTGGCTTCCTCGAGGGCCGGTGTGCCGGCCAGCGCGGCCACCACTCCACTGAGTTCGACGCCCTGGGAGACGATGCACGCGACGTGAGCCGTCGCGATCGCTTCGACCCGCTGCCGCACATCCGGCGGGGTGTGCGCTATCGCAGCATGCAGGTCGGCGAGGTGTCGCTGGTCGAAGTCCTGGTACAGCGAGAGGAGAAGCGCCGAGCGCGAGGAGAAGTGGTCGTAGACGACGGGCTTGGAGATCCCTGCTCTGCTCGCCAGGTACGCGAGCGTGAGCGCGTCCGCACCTTCGGTGGCGATCACGTCGCGGGCAATACCGACGAGCTGGGCCCGCCGCTCGGCACTGGAGAGTCGTCGCTCGGCCATACCCGGCAGTCTCTCACCCACCAGTAACCTACTACTAGTAACCTACTAGTAGTAGGTTGTCCCTGAGGGAGAGAAGCTGTCATGCACACCCTGCTGGTCGCCGCGAACCCGGACCCCCAGTCCCTGACGCATCACGTGCTGGAAAAACTCGAGGCGGCACTCCACCCCGTGTCGGTCGAGGTCGCCGACCTGGCCAAGGAGCGGTTCGACCCCGCGTTCACCCTGGCGGATCGCCGGGCGTACCGCGAGGGCGGCAACTATCCGGCCGACGTCGTCGGTGAGCACCGTCGTCTCGAGCGCGCCACCGATCTCGTATTGGTCTTCCCCGTGTACTGGTGGTCGATGCCCGCGCTGCTGAAGGGGTGGATAGACCGCGTCTTCGTCAACGGCTGGGCCTTCGAGCACTCCCCGGCTTCGGGCCTGCGACCGAAACTTCAGGCACTCACCACGCATCTTCTGCCCATCGCCGGCGACGACTCCGGCGCATACGAGCGCCACGGGTACGAGGAAGCACTGCGAACGCAGATCGAGCACGGAATCGTCGACTACTGCGGCAGCCGACGCGGTGCCACAGCGTTCATCCACGAGTCCGAGCAGGCTTCCTCCGAGGCCACGGCGCGGAGTGTCGACCGCGCGGTGCGGATCATCAGTGGAGCCGTCCACGCCCGCTCGCGGACACTGTCCTGATACTCCAGCCGGACTTCTGCAGGTGTCCTGGTCAACGGCCTGGCGGTGGGGAGCGCAGCGGGGGTTCGGCATGTGCGGGACGGTCCTGGGCCGGCTGACCCGCCAACGGGCGCCCGCGCCGCATGTAGTGACGGCGGCGGGCACGTGCTTGGTGACGGCGTCGCCGTCGGAACCGGTTCATCGCGTGGTCGCGGCGTGCAGGAGGGCGGCGGGGTCCAACTGCCGACAGACGACGGTTTTCGGTCGGTGTGAGGGCCATGAGGCCGGGTGTGTCGGCCTCGTGGCCCCTTTTCCGCGCTCCTGCACGGCCGTGCGGGCTGTTCGGCAGCCTTCCCCGGTCCTCCGTAAGGCGGCAGGCCACCGGCCTTCGACCGGGAGGCGTGCAAGCAGCGCACCTGGCCGGACTCCGCATCACCGGTATCTTCCTCCGGTCCGCCCGATGGCCCCCAGGAAATCGATCAGCCCCAGGTGAGCGGATCGAGATGGAGGTAGAAGCGCAGGCGGTCGTGGTCGAGGGCGATGCCGTACCTCTCGGCGAAGGCCACGTCCGCAACCCGAGCCTGCTCCTCGTCCGTCCATGTCTCTCGCGCGTTGGCGAGCAGCAGTGCCAGGTCGGCGTAGCGGTCGGCCAGTCCGAGGCGGCCCAGGTCGATGAAGCCCGACACGTCCAGGGTCTGCGGATCGAGGATGATGTTGGGCAGGCACAGGTCCCCGTGGCAAACGACCGTGTCGGCGGCTTCCTGCTCCCGTCGCCGTGAGACCTGCCGGGTGAGGCGGTCCAGCAGCTCCACGGTGGGCGTCTGCTGCTGGTCGACGGGGAGGAACTCGGGGTTGACGGCGTCACGGGTCACCACGTCACGCGCCACGGCGACCATAGCGTCCAGATCCCGGCGGAAAGGGCACTGAGGCACGGGCACCTCGTGCAGGCGGCGGACTGTGTCCGCGATGCGTTCCCAGGCGACTCGCAGTTCCTCAGCGGGCACTTGATCAGCAGGTATGCCGGAGACAGCACTCGTCACCAGACAGGCGCCGGCGTCACCGGACTGCCAGTCGAGCACTCGGGGACCGGGTACACCCTGACCGCTCAGCCATGCGACCCGGTCGCGCTCGGCTTTCAGGTCGGCTGCATCCGCAGCGGGCACGCACTTGGCATATCGAGTGGCGTCTGCGCTGCGAAAGACAGTCGCTCCCGACTCGCCTGCGGTGACAGGCAACCAGCCGCCGTCATCCACACCGAGCAGCACCGGCGACACGGTCTGAGTTCCGCGGCGATCGCTCATGACGGCCACTCTAGCCAGCCCGGCATTAGGGGATCAGGACCGCAGGATCTCTGCCCTGACACCGCGCCCGACGTGCAGCAAGGCGTGATCCGAACGAAGCAGCCCGGTCGCCGCCTCCGCCGACGCCACGCGGACCGGCCCATCAGGTCACCGAGGTGATCTCCGGCTACGAAAATCTTGCCAGGGCCACTTCAGCGAGCACGGCGGCGTCTCGCCCCACCTCCGGCCTCGCCGCCGCCTGATGACAGCCTCCGCCCACCGAGCCGAGAGGATCACCCGCTTCGGCATCCGGGGTCGGATCACCAGCGTCGCCGGCTCGCCCGCCACGGCCTGAAGGCCCGTCCGTCAGGACGTCGTCCGCGGTGCTCCGGGCGCCGAAGCCCGATCCGATCGTGTGCTGAGGTGTCGTCATGACGGAGACGCCGGATGCTGGACCGCACTCCAGGGCAAGGGCATCACGCCGCCCGCTGAAGGCCCCGACGGCGGTGCAGCCGTGCTACGGCTGCACCCGGCCGTCCCCCGCCCCTCGGGCGCCGGTTTGCCGGAGCGGCAACACAAGTGGCGTGGCCGGGCTTCGATGGGCGACGGTGGGCCCATGAGTGAAGACATCACGGCGGGATCGCCCGCGTCCGACACCCCCTTGCCCGGCGACGGATACCTCGGAGACCCCGCGGTACGGGCGGAGTGGGACAATCGGTATGCCGAGCGACGACAGCTGTGGAGCGGCCGGCCCAACGGCGCGCTCGTGGCCGAGGTCGCCGGTCTCACACCCGGACGGGTGCTCGACGTCGGCTGCGGCGAGGGCGCGGACGCCGTCTGGCTCGCGCGCGGCGGCTGGGACGTGACTGCGCTCGAGGTCTCGGGCGTGGCGCTGGAGCGGGCGGCCGGGCACGCCCGGGACGCGGGCGTCGCCATTCACTGGGTGCACGCTGCACTGACGGAAGCGGCGCTCCCGCCGGCCTCCTTCGACCTGGTCTCCGCGCAGTACCCGGCCCTGCTGCGCACCCCCGACGCCGCAGCCGAGCGAGCGCTGCTCGCGGCCGTCGCACCCGGCGGCGTGCTGCTGCTTGTACACCATGCGGGGATGGAGACCCAGCAGACACACGACAGTGGCTTCGACCCGGCCGACTACGTCTGGCCCTCGATGGTCACCGCCCTGCTCGACGACGACTGGAAGGTCGAGGTGAACGAACAACGGCCACGCGTGGCGCCCGACGGCGGCGCCGGCGCGCACCATACCGACGACCTTGTGCTGCGTGCGCGACGGCTGCGCTGAACCCTCCGCCCGCAGCAGGCCTGGCAACCGATCAGCACGGGTGACTGAGCCACGGCTGCCGCTTCCCGGCCTTCCTCCTGCGATCCGGTCGATCCGGTGGCGGCCGCGCAGATCGCTTCCGGCTCGCAGGCTCTTCGTTGCACCTGCACCACCGCCGAGGGATACGAGGCCGTCGGCTTCGTGAACGACCCCGCCGGCGGTGAGTGCATCAGCCTTCCCCCGCCCGGCTCTGCTCCCGGGACGGCCTCGGGGTCGCCACAGAACCGCACGGACGCCACCGCGACCTTCTTCCTCGATGCCGACTGTGAAGGTGACACCTACTACACCCTGCTTCCGGGCGCGGGCGCATCCGAGCGCCTGCTCCTGCGTTCCGTCGTCTTCTCCTGAAGCAGTCACCGCAGGGCGCTGTCGCTGCCGGCAGGGCATCAGCAGCGGTCCGCACCCGGAGCCGGCGGCGAGGTCAAGGGCAAGACCTCCCGGAGCAGGACGCGGCGCGGGGCGGAGGCTTCGCCGGGTTCCAGCTGCGCTTGAAGGTGCCGTCGGCCTGCTGCGCACCGAGCAGGTGCAGCGGGGCGCGCCACCGGTAGTGGCGCGTTATTCCCTCACAGCGTTCGGGACGGCCGCGCGGTGCCGCGCGCCCCGGGAGGCGATCGCAGCCGCGACGTCTCCCAGGACTCGGGCCCTCGTCGACGATGTGCTCCGCTGCGCCGTGCGCGAGGAGCCGTTCGACGGCAGCGTTCAGCCCGGAGCGGTGAGCCGTTCCACGGTCGGCGGTCCGCGGCGCTGCCGCTGTGGCCAGCAGGTCACCCGCGGGTCATGTCCAGCAGCTTCTGCAGCTTCATGGCCTGCATCGGGTCACCGGTGACTTGCATCTTGCCGGCGAAGTAGAGCGGCATCGCGGCGTTGGGGTCGTCGTGGAACGTCTGGAAGTCCTGTGCGGTCATCGTGATGCCTGCCTGCTCCCCGCCAGGGCTTCCCTGGATGACCTTGGGTCCGGTCGGCGAGGCGTCGACCTGCCATTGGCCACCGCCGTCGCCGGTGATGTTCATCTGGTAGATCACGTCGAACGATTTCACCTGATCCGGGTTCCGGGTGAACGCCTCCGGAAGTGTGGTGTCGAACAGTTGCTGGACGTCGACGGGCACTGCTCCTCCATCGGAATCCTCGGTGCTGCGGGTTCGCAAGGCCGGCATACCTGCCTTGACAGGCAGAGAACCACCCGAAGGACGGCGGACGAGCGGCACCCGTCGGCGGTGTGAGAAGCAGGGCGGAAGTCGGCAGTGAGGCTCGTCGCCGAGCACGGTCATGCGCCTGGAGACCGTCTTCGCTCGGGTCGTCGGGTCGTCGGCCGGGCCGGATGCCACCTCGCAGGCGCCGTCGACGCCATATCAGACGGAATGATCAACTCCGACCGCGCACGCCAAGCTGGTGATCATTTTCGGACATGACGGTCACCCGAGCCGCCGAGTGCGCACCGGCCGGTACCGCAACCCGCCGGACCGGAGTCGTCCACACACCGTGAACTCGGCACGCCATCGGTAGTTCATCCGACAGACATCGCGATCCGCTGAAAATTTTTCTGGTGCAGCGCGAGAACGCTGGAAGAAATGACCAAAAGCGCCCATCCCGTTTTGACTCTTGATCGACTGCTCACCGAAGGTCGTTCACATGTCCGTCACACCCCGTGCCGCAGCCGAAGGCCTCCTGCGCATGCGCGACTTCAGGTTGCTGCTCGCCGGAGCGGCGGCCGCGCAGTTCGGCGCCCACGTCGCTCTGGTCGCCCTGCCGCTCGTGGCCGTGCTCGAACTCGACGCGTCCGCTTTCCAGGTCGGGCTGCTCACAGCCGCCGAAACCGCCGCGTTCCTGGTGATCGGGCTGCCTGCCGGGGCCTGGGTCGACCGTATGCGCAAGGTGCCGTTGATGATCCGGACGGATGTCGTACGGGCCGCGGCCATGGCGAGCGTTCCCGCGGCGGGCGTGGCCGGCGTCCTGACGATGACCCAGCTGTACGCCGTCGCTCTCGTCGTCGGTGTCGCCACCGTCTTCTTCGACGTCGCCCACCAGAGTTTCCTGCCCCGTCTCCTGCCGCAGAACCAACTGGTGAAGGGCAATGGGGCGCTGGAGACCGTACGGTCGTCCGCGCAGGTGACGGGTCCGGGACTCGGTGGCGGCCTGGTCCAGCTCCTCGGCGCCCACCTGGCCGTCGCCGCCGACGCCATCGGTTACGCCCTCTCCGCACTCTGCCTGTGGCGGATCAAGCAACCGGAGCCCCGTCCCGAAGCCGTCCCCGGCGCGTCGCTGCGCGCGGACATCGGCGAAGGGCTGCACTTCGTGCTGGGCCAGCCGCTGCTGCGGGTGATCGCCGTCGCCACCGGACTCGGCAACTTCTTCACCGCACTGCTGATGGCCACCCAGACAGTGTTCCTGGTCCGCGTCCTGGGTCTCGAGCCCGGGGCGGTCGGTCTCGTGCTGTCCGCCGCGGCCATCGGCGGACTGGCGGGCGCGCTGGCCGCGGGCGCGCTCGCCGCCCGATGGGGGCAGGCCCGGGTCATCTGGTTCTCCCCACTGGTCACGGGGCCGTTCGCGCTGCTGTGGCCTCTGTCGGAGCGAACGGGGGGTGCCGCGCTGTTCGCGCTCGGTTCGGGCGTCGTCTTCTTCGGCGCCGTGGTCTACAACGTCGCCCAGGTGAGCTTCCGCCAGGTCCTGTGTCCGCCGCACCTGCTGGGCCGGATGAACGCCACTTTGCGCTTCCTGATGTGGGGCACGCTGCCGCTCGGGGCGCTGGCCGGCGGGGCGCTCGCCGACGGCTTCGGTGCCCGTGCCGCCCTGCTGTGCTGCGCGGCCGGTTTCCTCACCGTACCGCTGCCGCTGCTGCTCTCCGAACTGCGCAGGATGCGCGACCTGCCCACCGGCCCCGATGCCGTGCGCCCCGCCACCCCGGGCACCGAAACAGCCGGGGCCACCGTCAACGGGGCCGAGGCCGGACCCGACGGGCGGGACAGGACGACGCCGCTCGGCTGACCGGGCCTGCCGAAACGCCGTGCGCAACGACGACACCGTGGACGACGACGGAGAGAATCACGTGCTCAGCATCACGGGCCAGTACCTGGCTCGCTACCGGGAACTCACCACGGGCGCCGGGGCCCCTGCCCTGCTGCCCGTAACCGGAGCCCAGCGTCGCTTCGCACTGGTGCGTGCGCTGGATCCCACCGGGCGACCGGACCTCGTTCCGATGTTCTTCGCCTTCCCGCGCGGCACGGTGGATCCGCCGCGCCTCGCCGCCGCGGCGAGACGTCTCGCCTCGCTGCACCCCGTGCTCCGCAGCCGTCCCACCGTGGTGCGCGGCACTCCCGTGCTCCGCATGGCGGAGCCGGAGGTTCCGCTCATCCGCGTGCCCCGGGCGTCCGGTGAGGGCGCCGACACGGCTCTGCGCCGGGCGCTGGGCGCGTGGGCGCCCGACGGCCCCCCCATACGGTTGTTCCTCACCGGCGACACGACGGACGGTGACCGGGACCGCGTGCCCTCCCCGTGCGGCGACGAGCCGTCGGAGGTGCTCGCGGTCGTCCTCGACCACGCGGCGTGCGACGGGCGGACACTGGCCCGTATCGTCGAGGAACTCGGCGCCGCCTACGCCGAGGGACAACAAGCGCACATGCCGGCGCCCAGCGAGGTCGCCGCCGAACTGACCGCCTACCACGAGGCCGTCCTGCTCCAGTTGGGCGTCGAGGAGCGTGCGGAGGCACCCGAGGCGCTGGCGTACTGGGGTGAACGGCTGCGGGCCGTCCGCGACCGCGCTCCCGCCGCGCGGCCCGGCCTCCCGGCGGCCGGGGAACCGCCGAGTGGTTCGGCTTCGGTGTCGCTGCCCACGTCCGCCGCGGGTGTGCCCTTCTCCGACCTGCTGAACGCCTGCCGACCCGCCGTCCGCGCACTGTACGGTCCGGGCCACACGGTACCGCTCGGCTATCCGTGGGGCGGCCGTCCGCCCGGCGCGGAGGGGGTGCTCGGCTGCTTCCTCAACACGGTGGTCTTCCCGGCCGTGGCGGGGGCGGCCCCCTCCGGCACCGGGGCCACCGCCGATGCCTGGTGGGAGGACCTGGACCGGGCCGACGTGCCCTTCGACGCGGTCGTGCGCGCGGCCCGGGAGGCCGGGTCCGGCTGGTCCGGCCGCCTCGACGGACTGCTGACCGTCGACGACGTCGCGCAACGCCCCTCGCTCCGCCTGGCCGGCGTCGAAGGCCGGGAGACCCACATCGACGGCAGACCCGTACGCGGACCGTTCGCCGTCTCCGTCACCCACGGTCGCGAACTGCACCTGCGCATGGTGTGGGACCGCGCCGTGACGGCCGATCGCACCGCCCTCGACGCCTTCGACGCGCTCACCGAAGCACTCCGCGCAAGAACTCCGACGGCGCCAGCCGTCAGTTGACCACCACTCGCACCACCCTCGCACCACCTCCCGCCCCTCCCCCGACGGAACCCGTCCGCGCGATCCGCGGCCGGCTCCCGCACCACCACCGGGCACGACCGTGCCCGGTCGGCCCTCACCCGACCCGACAACCCCAGGGATCGCCATGCTTCCGCTCTCCTCCTCGCAGGAGATCGTCTGGCTGCACGAACAGGTGCAACCGGGCAGCCGTGCCTACAACTTCACCGCCGCACTCGACCTGTGGGGGCCGCTCCACGCCGACGCCCTCCGCCGCGGTCTCGCCGCCACACTCGACCGGCACGCGGGCCTTCGCCTGGAACTGGTCGCCGTCCCCGGCGCCGTACCCGGTCAGCGGGTCGCCCAGGCGTGCGCGCCCCGGCTGCGGACGGTCGACCTGAGCGCGCACACCGACCCGGAGGCCGCGTTCCAGGAACTGCTGCGCACCGAGGCGGAGACCCCGCTCGACACCTACGAGGCGCCGCTGCTGCGCTGGACACTGGTGCGGCTCGGGGACGAGCACCACCGGCTCATCCACGTCGAGCACCACCTGATCCACGACGGCCACTCGTTCGCGATCCTGCTCGACGACGTGTTCACCGTTTACCGGGGTCACGTCCTGGGTGAGCCGGCCGTACTGCCGCCCGCGCCCTCCTACGCCGACCACGTCGAGGCGCAGACCCGCGGCCGGGAGGCCGGGGCGCGCCGCGCCGGGCTGGACTTCTGGACCGCCGAACTGCGCGGGTTCCCCTACGACATGCCGCTGCCGGGTCTCTCCCGTCCCGGTGCCCGGCGCCGCCACCACGGGGGTCAGCTGCGGCAGTCGATCGGCGCGGACCTGGCGGAGGGTCTGCGCGGCCACGCGCGGCTGCGCGGCCTGACCCCGTTCTCCACCCTGCTCGGCCTCTTCGCCGAACTGCTGCGGCGCCACAGCGGCCGTTCGCAGCTGGTCGTCGGTACCGCGGTGGGCAACCGGCCCCGCGGGCACGAGGAGACCGTCGGCATGTTCGTCAACACCGTCCCCCTGCCGCTGCGGCTGGACCCGGCCGCCCCGGCCGAGGAGACGATGGACGAGGTGACCGACGTCCTCATCCGCGCGCTGCCGCACCAGGACGTACCGGTCCAGGAACTGACCCACGCGCTCGGCCTGCACACCTCGGGCGCGGACAATCCACTGTTCGACGTGATGTTCAGCGCCCACGACGCCGAGCTGCCCGAGGTCGACGTGCCCGGTCTGGACATCACGCTGTTCGAGGGGTTCAACACGGGCACCACCAGGTTCGACCTGGACGTGGTGCTGCTGCCGGACGACCGGCGCGGGGTCGGTCCCCGGCACGGCGGCGCCGGAATGACCCTGGTCTGGGACTACGACGCCGACATGTTCGGCGAGGAGGTGGTCGAGCTGCTCGCCGGCCGGTTCCTGGACCTGCTGCGGGCCTACCTCGACGCCCCGGGCACCGCCCTGGCGGACCTGGCGCCGCCCGGGCACCCTGACGGGCCGGCCCCCGTCGCGGACATCGACGGGCAGGCGGCGCCCCAGGACGCCGCCCCGGCCCTGGGTGCGGACCCGCTCGACCCCGTCGCCCGCCACGACGCGTCCGCGCCCGCCCTGCTCATCGGCCCCCGCCACCTGACCTACGGCGACCTCGATGCCCGGGTCACCGCCCTCGCGGAGCGCCTGCTGGCCGCCGGGGTGAGGGCCGGCCAGCCGGTGGCGTCCGTCCTGCCGCGCGGCGCCGACGCGGTCGTGGTGCTGCTCGCCTGCCTGCGCACCGGAGCGGTCCACTGCCCGCTGTCGCCGTCGGACCCACCCGCCCGTCTGGAACTGCTGCTGAACCGTCTGGCCCCGGCTCTCGTCCTCACCTCGACCGACCACCCCGTCACGGTGCCCGACGGTCTGCCGACCGCCGCCGTGGACGCGCCACAGATGCCGAAGGCGCACGCGGCGCCCGTGGTGCCGGGTGCCGCGTACATCATCCACACCTCCGGGTCGACCGGTGTCCCCAAGGCCGTCGCCGTCGGGCGCGCGGCACTCGAGAACCATCTGACCGGGGTGGCCGGACGGTTCGGGCTGCGGCGCGACGACCGGGTCCTGCTGTTCGCCCAGCCGATGTTCGACGTGGCCCTGGAGGAGACGCTGCCCTCCCTGTACGCGGGGGCGTGCCTCGTCGTCCCCGGGCCCGAGGTGCCGACCGGCGCCGAACTGGCCGCGCTGCTGACCGACGCGCGCGTCACCGTGGCCAATCTGCCCACCAGCTACTTCCTCGCCGTGCGAGAGGAGTTGCGGCCCGCGCTGCGCGACGGCCGCTGGACGCCGCGCCTGCTCGTGCTCGGCGGTGAACGCCTCCCGGCCGACGCGCTGCGCCCCTTCCTGGCGGACACCGACGCGACGGTGCTCAACGCCTACGGCGTCACCGAGGCGGCCGTCACCACCACCGTCCACCACATCGCGCCGAAAGCTTTGGCCGACGGAGCGGAGGTCCCGCTCGGGACCGAGCTGCCCGGCGAACGCGTCCACGTCCTGGACGAGCACCACCGCCCCCTGCCGGACGGCGCGGTGGGTGAGCTGGCGATCGCCGGGGCCGGGCTCGCCGAGGGCTACGTGGGCGACCCGCAGACCACGGCCGCCCGGTTCACGCGTCCCGACGCACTCGGCGGTGAGCGGGTCTACCTGACGGGTGACCTGGGCTACCGGGGCCTGGACGGGGCGCTCCACTTCCTCGGCCGCCGGGACAACCAGGTCAAGCTGCGCGGGTACCGGATCGAACTGGAGGAGATCGAGGCGGCCGCTTCGGCCGCGCTGGGCGGCCGGTCCTGTGCCGTCGTACTGGACCGCGAGGCCGTCGGCGGACCCCGGTTGGTCGGCTTCGTGGAGCACCCCGGCGAGGGCGGCGCGTGGGACGAGGCGGCGCTGCACGCGCGGCTCGGGCTGCGGCTGCCGGCCGCCCTGGTACCGGGGCGGTGGGTAGGCCTCGACACGATGCCCACACTGGCCGGCGGCAAGCCGGACCGTACGGCACTCGCCCGGAAGGCCGCAGAGCTCGGCACGGCCGGCGACGCGGGCCCGGACGGTGCGGCGCGGACGACGGACGCCCCCGTTCCGAGCGGTGACGCGCGCTCTTCGGACGAAGTCGCGCGGGACGGCGAGGGCCACGCCGAGGCGGTTCCGGCCGGCTCGATGGCCGCGCTGCTCGCCGACGGCTGGCGCACGGTGCTGGGTCACGGCGACTTCGACGGGCGCACCGACTTCTTCCGGGCCGGGGGCCACTCGCTGCGCGCCGCGCAGTTGGCGGCCTGGCTGGAGCCCCGACTCGGCCACCGTCCTTCGATGCGGCTGTTCTTCCGCCACCCGGTGCTCACCGACCAAGCCGACGCGCTCGCCGCCACCGCTCCCGCCGCCACCGTCTTCTCCACGGAGTCCTGATGTCCCGTCCCGCCACCTCCCCCGGCACCCGGCCGACGGCCCCGTCGACGGTCTCCCCCGCCCCCGCCTCCCCGGGCAGCGGCGCGCTCAGCGTCGCGCACGGCCCCGCGTCCCGCGAGAACGCCACGACCGGGGTGCTCACCCTGTTCGAGGACTGGGCGCGCCGCACCCCGAACGCCCTCGCCGTGATCGACGGCGACCGCACCTGGACGTACCGGCAGATCGACACCGCCGCCGACGAGGCCGTGGCCGTGCTGCGCGGCCGGGTCGGGGCGGGTGACCTCATCGGTGTCTGCCTGGACCGCTCCGCCGCACTCGTCGTGACGGCCGTGGCGATCGCCAGGCTCGGCGCGGTGTATCTGCCGTTGGGACCGCGCCCCGGTGAGCGGCGCATCGAGGCCGTCACCGAGGACCTGGACGTCACCTGTCTGATCGGTGCCCCCGCCGTGCTCCCCTCCCGGCACCGGGCGGCCGAGCACATCGCTCTGGCCCTGCCGGACGGCGGGGCCAACGCGGCCGGCCCGGTGGTGGCGGCGTTCGCCCCGTCCCCTCCCGGTGCGCTGCGCGCGCCCCGCGAGGCGTTCTACGCGGTGCTGACGTCGGGCTCCACCGGCCGTCCCAAGGCCGTCGTCGTCGCCGAGCCGGCCCTTGGCACACTGCTCGACTGGTACCGCGCCGAGACCGGTCTCGCACCCGGCGACCGGCAGTCCCTGCTCATCGGCGTCGCGTTCGACCCGCACCTGCTGGAGCTGTGGGCGGGGCTGACGTCGGGTGCGGCGCTCGTGCCCGCGCCCGACGACGTCCGCTGGGACACCGGGGCGCTCACCTCCTGGTGGCGCGAGGCCGCCGTGTCCGTGGCGGTGGCCGCCACGCCCATGGTCGAGCCGCTGCTGGAGCAGCCCTGGCCGCACGGCCTGGTGCTGCGCCACCTCGTCGTCGGCGGTGACCGGATGCGCCGACGCCCAGGCGCCGACGTGACCGCGACCGTCCACAACGCCTACGGTCCCGCGGAAGCCACCGTCGTCACCACCACGTACGCCATGCGCGCCGCGGACGCCGGGGCGGAGGGCCCCGGAGCGCCGCCGATCGGCGCTCCCGTACCGGGCGTGACGGTCGTCGTCACCGGCTCCGACGGCCGCCCCGTGCCGCGGGGCGAGGAGGGTGAACTCCGCATCGGCGGCAGCGGCCTGGCGCTCGGGTACGTGGATCCCGAGCTGACCGCGCGCCGCTTCACCGCCCCCGGTGGGGATCTCCCGGGAGTGGACCGGCTCTACCGCACCGGCGACCGGGTGCGGATGCGGCCGGACGGGACGCTGGAGTTCCTCGGTCGTCTCGACAACCAGGTGAAGATCAGCGGCGTGCGGATCGAGCCCGCCGAGGTCGAGGCCGCGCTGGAGAGGGACCCGGCCGTGCTCGGCGCCGTGGTCACCGCGCCCCGGGGCCCCGACGGCGCCGTCCGCCTGATGGCGCACGTCCGCCTCTCCCCCGGTTCCTCCGCCTCCGGGCAGGCGCTGCTGACGGCGGTGCGGGCGTGGCTTCCCGAACAGGCCGTGCCCTCGGCCGTGCGGATCGTCGACGCCTTCCCGCTGGACGCCAACGGCAAGGTCGACCGGGGCGAACTGACACGCGAGGCGGCCGCGCCGGACACCGGCGACCGCGCCGAGGTGCAGGACGGCGCCACACCGGGCGAGCGGATCGTTCTGGACGCCGTGCGCGATCTCCTCGCCAGGCCCGCGACGGTGCTGACCGACGACTTCAGGATGATCGGCGGCACATCGATCGTCGCCGCCCGCCTGCTGACCGTCATCGAGCAGCGGAGCGGCGTGCGCCTGCGTGCGCCGGAGTTCCTGCGCCAGCCGGACCTGCGCGCCGTCGCCGCTCTCGTCGACCGCCGCCGCGAGTCCGCGCGAGGGCAGGGAGCCTGAGATGACCACCTCCACCGACCGTACCGACGCCGCCCTCGGAGAAGGACCCATGCCCTCCCGACATGTGAGGACCGCCTCCGGTGGCTCCAGGCCCGCACCCGCCTCCGGGCTGCCCGCCCTCGTGGCATGGCACGCCGGACGAACGCCGGACGCCCTCGCCGTGGTCGACGGTGACACCACCCTCACCTACGCCCGGCTGGTCTCCTCGGCCCGGGCCCTCGCCGCCCACCTGCACGCGCACGGTGTCCGGCCGGGCGACCGCGTGGCGCTGCTGATGCCTCGCTCGGCGCGCACGGTCGTCGCGCAGCTCGCCCTGTGGTGGGCGGGCGCCACCTGCGTACCGCTCGACCCGGCGCATCCGCGCCCTCGTTCCGAGGCGATGGCCGCCGACGCGGGAGTCACGCTGACCGTCGGCGAGGGCAAGCTCCTCGATGCGGCGGCCCTCACCGGTCCCGTCCTCGCGCTGCCGGAGGAGGCGTCGCTGTCGGACTCCTTTGCGCCCGTGCCCGGGCTCGGCTCCGACGCCGCGGCGTTCATCATGTTCACCTCCGGCTCGACCGGACGTCCCAAGGGCGTATCGGTACCGCACCGGGCCGTGGCCGAGCTGGTGTCCGAGCCCGCCTACGTCACCCTCACCTCCCGGGACCGGGTGCTCTTCCACTCCCCCATGACCTTCGACGCGTCGACGTTCGAGGTGTGGGGGGCCCTCGCCAACGGGGCCGCCGTGGTGGTCTGCGCCGTCGACCGGCCCTCGCTCGAGGACCTGGCCCGGCACGTGGAGCGTCACGGTGTCACCGTCGCGTTCCTCACGACGGCGCTCTTCCACCGGCTCGCCGCCCGGCGGTCCCGGATGTTCTCGGTGCTCCGCGCGGTCGTGGTGGGCGGGGAGGCGCTGTCCGCGCAGCACGCCGGGCAGGTGCTGGAGGCGTTCCCATGGCTGGAGCTGGTCAACGGGTACGGGCCCACGGAGACCACCACGTTCGCCACGGCGCACCGGGTCACCGGCACGGACCGCGAGGGCCCGGTGCCCATCGGCCGGCCCATCGCGGGTGCGACCGTACACGTCCTGGACGACAGCGGCAGGCCCGTCGCGGACGGTGCGCGGGGTGAGCTGTGGGTCGGCGGCAGCCGGTTGGCGCACGGGTACGCCGGGCGTCCCGACCTGACCGCCGAACGCTTCGTCGACCATCCGGAGCTGGGACGCCTGTACCGTACCGGCGACCTCGTCTCCGTCCGCCCGGACGGCGTCCTGGACTTCCACGGGCGGACCGACGACCAGGTGAAGGTGCGCGGCTTCCGCATCGAGCCGGGAGAGGTCGAGCACGTCCTGCGCCGGCAGCCCGACGTGGACGACGCGGCCGTCACCGTGCACCGGCCCGGCCCGGACGACGCCCGCCTCGTCGCGTTCGTCGTGGCGGCGCCCGGCCCTGTGCCCCGGCCGGGCGCGCTGCGCGACCGTCTCGCCGCGGTGCTGCCCGCCCACCTCGTCCCCGACGAGGTGACGATCGTCGGCAGCCTTCCGCTGACCCCGTCCGGAAAGGTCGACCGCCGCGCCCTCGCCGGCCTCGGCGGAGGGGAGGGAACGGCCGTTCCGGCCGCGCCTCTGACACCCCTGGAGCAGGCGGTCGCCGGGATATGGAGCCGCGCCCTGGGCCGCGAGATCATCCGGCCCGACGCCGACTTCCTCGACCAGGGCGGGCACTCGCTGCTCGCCCTGGTCGTCACCGACGACCTGCGTGAGGAACTCGGTGTCGACATGGCGCTCGCCGACTTCTTCGCCACCCCCACGGTGGCCGCCCAGGCTGCCCTGGTCGAGCAGGCCCTGCTCGCCGCCCACGACGATCTGCGCCCCGGCACCGAGGAGCACCGCGATGGCCGCTGAGACCCCAGGGACCACGGCCGTGGCCCTTCAGGAGGAACTGCTGCGCCGGGCACGCGAACGTGCCGCGAGCCGTCCCGGTGAGGCCTTCGCAGCCGCCGGTGCCGCCGGAGGCGTCCACCGGGGTCCCGCACCGCTGTCCCACGCCCAGCGCCGTATGTGGCTCATGGACCGGCTCGGCCACGGCGGGGCCTCCTACAGCGTGCCCTTCGCCTCCCGGCTGCGCGGTCCTCTGGACCTCGACGCGCTGCGGACCGCGCTGACGGCCGTCGTGCACCGTCACGAGATCCTGCGCACGCGGTACGGGCAACGGGACGGCGAGCCCTTCCAGGAGGTTCTCCCGGCGCCGCGGGCGCTCGACGTGCGCGTCGTGGAGACGGTCCCGGAGCATGCCCACGACCTGCTGGTCGAGGAGGCCCGCCGTCCGTTCGACCTGTCCGCCGGTCCCCTGCCGCGGGTCCTGGTGCTGCGGCACGGCACGGAGGACCACACGGTCCTGCTGACGTTCCACCACATCGCGGTCGACGGCGCCTCACTGGAGATCATCGCCCGGGAGGTGACCGAACTCTACGCGACCGCCACCGACCGTCCCACGGACGCCACCGTCGCCGCGCATCCGCAGCCGGTCGCGCGGCCGCTCCGCTACGCGGACTTCGCGTGCCGTGAACACGCGGCGGCGGAACGGTTCGAGGAGGGGCTGCGTCACTGGGCCGACCGTCTCGACGGGGCCGCGCCACCTCCACTGCCCCGCCCCGTACGCCCGTCCGCCGACTTCGGCGCCCGGCCTGCCGGCGTCCGTACCGTGCCGCTCCGGTCCCGGGTGCCCGAGGGCCTGCGGGCGCTCGGCGCGTCGTGCCGGGCCACCCTGTTCACCACGGTCCTCGCCGCGGCGTTCGCCGCCCTGCACCGCTTCACCGGTGAGGACGACCTGATCATCGGTGTGGCGAGCACCCACCGCAGGGGGGCGGACATGCGCGGTCTGGTCGGCCTGTGCGTCAACACCCTCCCGGTGCGCGTCGACGCATCCGGCGACCCGGCCTTCACCGTCCTGGTGGAGCGGGTGCGGGACGCGCTGCTGGAGGCCCAGCGCCACCGTGACGTGCCGTTCGACCTCGTCGTGGAGCGCCTCGGCGCCGCCGCCCGTGCCGCCGACGGAACGGCACTGGTCCGGGTGACCAGCGATGTCATGGCGGAGCCCACGGTGCTACGGCTGCCCGGCACCCGGGGCGAACACGTCGACGTCGGCGTCGGCGAGGCCAAGTTCGACCTGTCGTTCGGCCTGCTCGACACGGACGCTCCCGCCGCACTCGTCCAGTACGGCCGCGCCCTGCTGGACGAGGCTACGGCCTCCTCGCTGGCCGACGGCTTCGCCGAGCTGCTCACCACGGTCGTCTCCGACCCCGGGACGCGGCTGTCCCGGCTGCCCGTCCGGCCCCACGCCCCGGCCCCCGCCCCGGCGCGGGGCGCGGGCCGGCCGGCCGGGGGCGAGCATCCGGCGGAGACGCTGCTGCTCGCGCACCCGCAGGTGGCGGAGGCCGTCGTCGTCGAACCGGACGGCGGGCCGCCGCTGGCGTACGCCGTACTGCGCGGTGTCTCGGGCCCCTCGCGCGCCGACCTGCGGGCGGCCCTGCGGGTGTCGCTCCCCCCGGAGTCGGTGCCCGTGGCCGTGACCCTGCTGGACGCCATGCCGCGTACGGCCCAGGGCGCGGCCGACACGTCGCGGCTGCCGGGCCTGCCGTCCGTCCCCGCCCCGGCGGGTCCGCTCGGGAAGGCCGTGACGGAGGCGTTCGCGGCGTCGCTGAACTGCCCGGCGCCGGGGCCCGAGGACGACTTCTTCGACCTCGGCGGTCACTCACTGATCGCGGTCCGGCTCGCCGAACGGCTGCGGGCCGCGCTGAAGCTTCCGTTGACGGGTCTGGACATCCTCCAGGCCCGTACGCCCCGGGCTCTGTCCGCCCTGCTGGAGGAACGGGCCGCGCAGCGGGCCACCGCCGCGGCCTCGCCCACCCGCCCGGCACGTTCCCGGGGCGCTCGCCAGGGGACGGTCCTGGTCACCGGCGCGACCGGTGGCGTCGGTACCTTCGTCCTGCGGGAACTGGCCGCGCAGGGACGTCCCGTCCTCGCCCTGGCCCGGCCCGAATCCGCGCACCTGATCGACGTGGAGGGGGTGGACGTCGTCGAGGGCGACCTCGCCGACCCGGACGATCTGCGCGCGGCGGTGGCGAGCGCCGACGCAGTGATCCACGCCGCGTGCACCTTCGTCCGCCCCGAGGTGGACGTGGCGGCCATGAGGGCGATGGTGGAGGCCTGGCAGCGCGGTCCGTTCGTCTTCGTCAGCAGCGTCGACGCCTACGGGCATCCCGCCGAGGACCTCGTGGCGGAGGGAGCGTCGTCACGACAGCCGCTGAGCCCGTACGGCCAGGCCAAGCTGGACTGCGAGCGGATGCTGCTGGACGCGGCCGGCGCCGGGGGCCGGGGCGGCGCGAGCGCCGTGCGCTCCCCCCTGGTGTGGGGCTCGCACGAGCGGCTGCGCGACCAGCTGCGCTGGGGTGCCACCGGTGTGCTCTACCAAGCCGTGAGGCAGGGGCGGCCGGTCGGTCTGCCGAGGCCGGGGGCCCACGGCCACGCCTGGTACGGAGCGCCCTGGGTGCACGCGGCCGCCTTGGCGCGGGCTGTGACGTCATGCCTCGACGCGCCCGTGCACGGGGTGGCGAACGCCGTCAGCGGCCATGTCTCCTGGCATGACCTCACGGCGCAGTTGGCCGAACTGCTGCACCCCGACAGCGCGGGAACCGGGGACAGCGCCGGCCGGGCGATCCGTGAGACGGACGAGGTGCATCCGGACCTCGACCACCACTGGCAGTACCGGTCCGACCGGCTGGCTCCGTCCCTGCGGGAGCGGCCGGGCGAGGACTGGCGCACCGTACTGGCGGAGATGGCCGGCACACCCGGCACCTGACGTCACGTGCACGGTCCGAGCGCCCCGCGGGACGCTCGGACCGTGCGGCGGGCCGCCCATCGCGGTGACGCGTCGGCGGGCACGGGCAGTCCAAGCACAGAGCGTGGAGAACTCCGTGGACGTCAGCAACCGGGCGTCAGCCGACTGCGTCGAAGTCCTGACCGAGGAGGGCGCGGTGGTACGCGACTTCCGGTTCGCGCTCCATCCGGGTGTTGCCGGTGGGGGTCTCCGTCGTTGCGTTGTCGGACCATCCGGTTGGGTTCCGCTGCGCTCCTCGAGATGCGCGACGAATGGATCGCCCTACCTCACCGCCACCTCCCCGAAGGGATATGGGCGATATCTACCGTAAACTTTGTTTTGGTTCCTCCGTGCCACCCAACGCACCGAAATGCAATCGCCAGTTGATCTTCAACACCATGACGAGGGATACTGCCCGGCGGATGCGCGTTCCCGACCGAGTGGCACTCGCTTCAATATCCTCCCGCGCGGGCCGTCGGGGGCCATTCACCCAAAGACTACTGGGCAGTTGACCTCAGGGTTTCGTGGTAGCGTCCTCGCCCGGAGGGACAGTGCAACCTGAAAGGGAAATCGTGAACACGGAGAAGATCGCCGCTCGCCGCCTCTCGCTGGAAGAGGTGACGAAGCTCGGCGTGAAGGACAGGATCTTCGTTTCCGCCGACACGGCGGGGCTCAAACTTCCCGACTGCTATGTCCCTGCTTTCCTGACCAAGCCCGGTGAGGATTTCGAGGGCGGCTCGATCACGGCGAGAACCGTATTCGAGGAAGAAGTCTCCTGCCTTCCCGACGACGAGAACGAAGCCGGAATCTACTTGGCCGACGAGAACGGCTCGGCGACCATCGAGGTCCTCCAGTCCGCCGGTGTCGTGCTGGACCTGGCACTTTTCGTTCCCGGTGGGGACAAGGGGGCCCTCACGGCCCTTTACGCCGCGGCCCGGCAGGCGTTCGGCGCCGACGTCGTGCAGATCTGGCGCCAGGGCCTCAAGGAGGTTCCCGACGTGAAGGTCGACATCTTCGAGGAGCAGATTCCCCGGGGGCGCAAGGGGAGCGACAACCCCAAGCGTGACCGTCGCGCGATCGACACCTACCCCACCCGTGCGGACTTCATCGAGTTCTCCGCGGGATGGAAGCCGGTCGTTGAGATTCACAAGCCGGTCGTTGACGACACCCCGACCATCTGAGGTGGCATCACCTCTCATCCCGGCCTGAAAGAGCGGTTCGTCCCGGCAGGGTTGTTCGGTTCGAGGTTCAGGTGTCGCGCCGGTTCGGGGTGGATTCCCGGGTGAGGCGTCGGCTCATGAGGTCGATCATGGCGGTGTGGATCATGACTTCGGAGCGGTGGGGCTCACCTTCAAGCCCTTGATGCCGGGTTCGCGTTGGACGACTTCCACGTCGATGCCGGGGCGGGCGCCGTGTTCGATGGCTTGGGTGCGGTGGTCGGTGCCGGCCCGGGCTTTGGTCACGTGAAGGTGGGTGGCGGCGGTGCGGCACATCAGGGGCGTGCCGCCGACGTCGTCGCAAACGCTCGCCGCGACGACCCGGGCGGCCGGGAGCAGGCCGAGGGTGTCCACCCCGATGTGGCGCTCGCGGCCTGCGATTTCCTTGCCGGCGTCGATGCCCTGGGCGGCCGCCGGCGCACTGCTGGAGGTCTCCGCGCTCTGCGCGTCCAGCACGCGGGCGGTCGGCTCGCCGTCGCGGCCTTCACCCTGACGGGCCAGGCGGCGAAGTGGCCGTAGGCGGTTTCCCGGGGGGCGAGCCGTGCGGCAGGCAGTGAGCCCCCCGCCCCTGCGCTCGGCACGGGTATCCGGGCGCGCGCCGATCTTGTTCCGGACGGCCTGTGGGGGCGGATGGCGCCGCTGCCACCACCCGCCCCCGAACGACGCCATCGCCATCCCTCTTCCCGGACCGAACACTCCCGGCTGTCCGCCCTCCCTCTCGGACCACCGCGGACCACCAGCCGGCACCGCGACCTCATTTCGCAACGATCAGTCATTCCGATCGGGCGGTGAGGGCGGGTGCGGGATGTCGCCGCGGGTCGGCACGATCGGTGCAGCGCCCCGGGAGGTGCGCAGGGCGCAGACGCCGCAGCAGGCGGCCGGGAGGCTCAGGGACCCGGCGAGGTCGGAGCGGCGATGTCGAGCGGCACCACGGCGTTGAGGCCGGGGTTGACCTTCGCCAGGTGCGCGAGCGTCCGGTCGAGCAGTGAGCGGGCAGTGTCCTGCCGGCGGCGCAGCGCATGGAGCTGGGCGCGCGCGGAGGAGCGGTACGGGGCGGTGGTGCTCATGACGTCCTCTGCACGGGTCACGGCGGCAGCGTGCGTCATGTCCGGCAAGGAGGTCGCGGCTGCGCCGGTCACGGCGGCGGCAAGCAGGGTACGGCGATTCAGGTAGGGGTTCCTGTGACATCCTGCGGCTTCGATCCGCGTGCGGCTGGTGGGGTGAAGTGTGCCGCCGCGTGGACGAGGTGGCGAAACCCTTTTCCGGTGGTGGAGGTGTCCAAGGTCGCGTCAGCGCGGGGAGCAGGTCTTTCCACCGTCCCGTACTGCTTCTGGACGAGTGCAGCGTGGCTCTGGTCCGCGGTGACCGCCGCAGCACCTCGCGCGGGCGGGCCGGGGCCCGGACGAAGGCCCCGGCTTTGCTGCTGACCGTCACGGTCGTGCCGGGCGGGCGGGCCCCGTGCCTGACATGTGCCGCCTGGAGCCGGCTCAGCGGCAGGGCATGCTCATATAGAGCGCCTGCTCACCCTTGGAGGAGGTGCCTTCGTAGAGGGTGGTGTCGAGTCCGCAGAAGGCGAAGCCCATGCGTCGGTATGCGTGGATCGCCGGCGCGTTGAGGTTGGTGACCTCCAGCCAGAGGTGGTCGGCACCCCGCTCGCGGGCGAACTCCTTCGCCAGTCCCATCAGCGCGCGGCCCACTCCCCTGCCCCGGTGCGGCGGGGCGACTGCGATGTCCTCGACGGTCAGTCGGCGGTTCCAGCCGGAGTACGAGACGGCGACGAACCCGGCCAGGTCGCCGGCGGTGTCGTGGGCGACGAAAGTCCGGGAGTCCGCGTCGTCCTCGTCCTCGTCGTCGCCGTCCGGCTCGTCCTCGGGGAACACCTTGGTCAGGGGCGGCTCCACCGGGATCTCCCGCAGCGCGAACCCGTCCTTGGTGATCGTCACCTGGAAGACGGTGTCGGTGGTGAAGGAGTCGTCGAGGGCCCTGACGGGCTCGGTGTCCCCGGTGGCGGCGATGCGGTAGCGGTAAGCCGTGTCGCCCACAGTGGTCATGGCACGACACTACGGCCACTCCCACCACGGCAGCACGGGTTCCGGCCGGTCGCACTCGCGTCTGCCGGATCCAGAGCTCCAGGTCGCCGGACAGATCCCTCCGCGCCCGCGGCGGTCCCCGCCCCGGCCCTGCTCCTCCCCCGACCACCCCTGTCCCGGGCCGCCGGCGGACCGATCGCCGGCGAGCAGGCCCGGTGGACGGTGATCGTGCGGTACGTGTGCAGGGCTGGGATCCGGTGCCTGGGTTCCGTCATCGGATCAGGGGGATCACATGTCGTCATGCGCGCCATCGGAATCACCGCGGCGGGAGGCCACCGAGTCCGCGGTGGCGGATGAAGGCGCGGGTGACGCTCGTGAGGGCGGTGCACCCGGCCGTGCACCGATCGGCACGGATCGAAGTGCCCCCCCGATCCGATACCCGTCCGCAAGGACGGGTGCCCTCGCCGCAGCCTCACTCAGCCGGCAGGGGCTGCGCCGCCTGTCGCGTCTTCAGGGCGTGGCCCGGTCTGCTGTTTCCCGGGTGACATCGGCGTGGAGGCGGAAGAGGACCGGGCGGGCCTCGCCCTGGTCGCGTTCGTACAGGGCCGCCCAGCACCGGGCGATGAGCTTCCGGGCCCGGGTACCGGGCCAGGGGTGGGGCAGGAGCTGAGGCGGCAGCAGCGGGTCGGGCTCCATGGCGCGGGTGAGTTCGGCGGCCAGCTCGACAGCGATGGTGAGAAGTGCGGCCGGGGAGAGTTCGTCGGGGCCGGTGAGCCGGGCGAGGCGGGGCCGGGTGATGCGGCTGAGGCGGTCGTAGCGGTCGGCGATCTCCTGCAGAGGCCACAGTCGGCGGGCGAGTTCGGCAGGCTCTCGGATGTCGCCCCTGCGCAGGTCCGTCGTGGTGAGGAGGGTGAGCGCGTCGTGGGCGCCGAGGCGGTGGGCCGTTTCCTCGACGTACGGTTCCCAGGTGTTGGCGCAGACGTAGAGTCCGCCTTGGAGCGGGGCGCCGCCGAGGTGGACGAGCGTCTCGCGCAGGGCGTCCCGGGCGGTGCGCGCCGATTCGGGCACCGCGAAGGCGGCCAGGTGCCAGACACCGTCCCAGGGCGCGAGCCCGGCGTCCTGCTGGAATGCGTGCCGCAGGAAGTCCGCGTTGGGGGCGAGGGCACGCATGGTGTCCGTGGTCGCGTGCAGCTCCGCCTTGCGGCCTCGGCCTTCGTGGGTGAACCGGCCTTCGGTCACGAGGCGTTTGACGCACAGCCGTACCTGCTGGTCGCTCATGCCCAGGGTGTTGGCGACGGCGTACAGCTCGTCCGCGCCGACGGTGCCGTCCTCGCGGATCAGCGCGTGGACGAGCATGCGGGTGGGGACCTCGACGTGGTCGGTGTCGGCGCTCACGGTTCCCTCACCTCCCCTGTTCCGACCGGACGACGCATGGTGGTCACCGCGCCGAATCCGAACAGCCCGCGCAGGTAGGGCGTGTGCTCGGTCCGCACGGCCGTGAAGCCGCGCCGCTCGTACAGGGCCCGGGCGCGCGGGTTGGTGTCGATCACGTCCAGTCTGATCTCCCGGCAGTCCTGCTCCGCCGCGACGGCGGCCACTTCCTCGAGGAGCAGGCTCCCGACGCCCCGGCCGCGCATGTCCGGGTCCACGGCGATGCCGTCCATGACGAGCTGTCCGGGGACCGGGTGACGTTCGAACAGGGCGAGGAGCAGGAGCCGGTGCAGTCCTCGCAGGTGCCCGTAGGCGCGCAGCACGGCGCAGGCCGATCCCCCGGTGAGGGCTCGCCCGCCGTGTTGGTAGCCGGCGAGGCCGACGAGCTGCCCGTCGAGGAGTGCGCAGACCGCTCGATCGGCGTTCAGGTGGGCGGCGATGAAGGGCACCGCCTTGTCCGCCGGATTCAGCGCGGGACCGAGTTTGCGGCCGAAGGCGTCCCAGTACAGCTCGGCCACCCGCCGCTCGGCCCCGGGCGGGACGCCCCTTCGCACCGTCACCGGTCCAGCCCCGGGGCCTGTCGTGTCCAGTCCCATGCCGTGCCTCCTCTTCCCTGAAGCCGAGACCTGAATCTATCAGAATCACTACGGTCGTTTTCGTGATGATAGCTTCAGTGTCCGTTCCAGACCCGAACAGAGGCGGTCCTCCCATGTGTCCGAACACCCGGCCCCGACGGCGCGGGCTCCGCATCGCCGTGTGGTCACTCGTCACGGTCCTGGTCGTGACCGCCGGTCTCGGCGGTGTGGTGCTGTGGCAACACTCCTACGACATGGACGAGCGGCGGGTCACGATCCGCCACGGCGGCCACACCCTCAACGGCGTACTGGCCGTCCCCGAGGACGGCCGCGAGCATCACGGCCTGGTCGTGTACGTCCACGGTGACGGCCCCGTGGACGCCACCCACGACGACGGTTACAAACCCCTGTGGGAAGCGAACGCCGAGGCCGGGTACGCCTCCCTGTCCTGGGACAAGCCCGGCGTCGCGGGCGCGCCCGGAAACTGGCTCGACCAGTCCATGGACGACCGGGCCGAGGAGGCGGCCGCCGCCATCGCCTGGGCCCGCGCCCGCCCGGACATCGACGGCGACCGGATCGGACTCTGGGGCGCCAGCCAGGCGGGCTGGGTCCTGCCGAAGATCGCCGCCAAGACGCCCGTGAGCTTCGTCATCGCCGTCTCGCCCGCGGTCAACTGGCTCCAGCAGGGCCGCTACAACCTCCTGGCCGAACTGCGCGCCGACGGCGCATCGGCAGCCCGCACCAAGGCGGAGATCGCCAAGAGCGACACCACCCGCCGGTTGCTGGAACGCCGTGCGACCTTCGCGGAGTACGTCAAGGCCACGCGCGGTGACACCGACGGCATGACCGCCGACCGCTGGGGCTTCATCTCCAGGAACTACACCGCGGACGCCACGCAGGACCTCCGCGCCCTGCGCGGCATACCGGTGCTACTGGCCCTCGCGGGCCGCGACACCAACGTGGACACCGCCGACACGGAGCGTACGTACCACAAGGTGCTGGACACAGCCGGTGCATTGACGGTCAGGCATTACCCGGACGCGACCCATTCACTGCTCAAGCGGTCCATCGAGCAGTCGGACCTCACGATCACGCTCACCGCGCTCTTCTCCCCCCACTCGCTCTTCGCGAACGGGTTCCTGGACGACCAAGGACAGTTCCTCGAGGAACTCGGCCGAGGCAGTCACGCCACGGCGGGGTCGGCGAAGAAACCGCGGGAGAAGACCTCGAAGGCGAGGTGGTGGGCGCTCGCCGGGAAGCGGACCTGTTCCAGGAAGGACCGGGCGTCGAGGTGATCGAGCCTGTGGTAGACGTCCGGTACGCCCACGTCGAACAGTTCGAGGGCGGCGTCTTCGGCAGACCGGCGAAGGTGTCCGTGTGCCCGGCGCCGTGGAGCAGCGGACAGTCCGGAACGGGCGTCAGGAGGTCGAGGCCCGGGTCGATGCGTCGCAGCAGCGCGCGAAGGCTGTAGTACTGCCGGAAGAAGGCGTGGAAGCCGCGGGACATGGTCACGGTCGAACCGTCACGCAGTGCGGTCGGCCAGCCGGCCAGACGCCCACCGAGGTGGGGATGCTGTTCGAACAGGTCGGCCGTCATGCCCCGCTCGGCCAGGGCGACGGCGGCCGTGACCCCCGCGACGCCGCCGCCGACGACCGCGATACGGAGCGGCGGCCCCGTCCGCCAGGCCGGCGGGAGGTCGTTCGTGGAGGCACTGATCCGTACCGCGCACCGGTCCCGTCCGGGCCTGTCCACCGCGCGGCAGTGGTTTCCGTACCGTCTGTGGGACATCCCTGGACCGCTTCCTCACTGCTGTCACCGACCGGACGAGGTGGTGCGGCGCGGCCCGCCCGGTCTCGGGCCCGTACCGGAGGCGCTCGCGGGCGCCGCGCCGCCGTGTGGTCCGTAGCGGTGAAGCTTCCGGTGCCGTTCCCGCCGCCTCGGTGGGGGGAACGGGTTGTCTTCCTATGCTCACGGCATGGTTCAGGTACAGGAACGGCCGAGGCTGCACCGCGGGCCCGGGGGCGGTCGGCGGGCGGTCTGGTTACTGGCTGCGGCCGCCGTACTGTGCCAGATTCCTTATCCGCTCGTGTCGGGTCCGCGACGCGATGTCCTCACCGTCGTCGGCGTGGTGGTCTTCTGCCTGGCGTCCCTCGCGGCCGCCGCGCTGCGGCACGGCGTGCGGGGTCCACTGGCGCTGTTCGTGGTGGCGGGGCTGGGGGGCCTGGTGGTGGAGGCCGTGGGGGTGCGTACGGGTTTCCCGTTCGGCGCCTACCACTACACGGGCTCCTTGGGGCCGAGCGCGGCGGGGGTGCCGGTGGTGGTGCCTCTCGCCTGGGTCATGATGGCCTGGCCCGCGCTGGAGGCCGGGCGCGTACTGGCCGGGGGCCGGGACCGCCCCCGGACGCGTCCGGCCAGGGTGCGGACGGCGGTGATCGGCGGGTGGGCACTGGCGTCCTGGGACGTCTTCCTCGACCCGCAGATGGTTGACGCCGGTCACTGGGTCTGGTCGGCCCCCCGCCCGGCGCTTCCCGGTGTGGAGGGCGTGCCGCTGACCAACTTCGCCGGGTGGGTGGCCGTGTCCGTGGTCATGGTCGCCGTCGTGGACGCCGTCTCCGGACGCTCGGTGCGGCGATCCGCCGGGAGCGGCGGGCACGACGGCCCGGCCCTCGCGCTGTACCTGTGGACCTACGCCTCCTCGGTGACGGCCTGCCTGGTGTTCTTCGACCGCCCGCAGGTGGCGCTGGTGGGCGGAACGCTGATGGGCCTGGTCGCCGTGCCGCTGGCCGTGCGGGTGGCGGGTGCCGTCGGGAGACGGGGGTGAGCCGGTTGCGTCCCGTGCGGACGATGGTCGCGGCGGGAACGGTGCTGGCGGCCGCCGGTACCGCGCACAGCGCCTGGAACAGCACCGCCCTGCGGATTCCGCCGGCGGATCCGCCGCCGGTGACCGAGCTCGTGTCCCTTCTGATGCCGGTGCGCAACGAGGCCGGACGGGTCGGTCCCGCACTGCGGTCGCTGCTGGCGCAGGAACACCTGCCCCGGGCAGAGGTCATCGTGCTCGACGACCAGTCCACCGATGACACCGGTGACGTGGTCCGCCGCCTGTGCGGACCGTACCGGCACGCCCGGGTCGTGCGCGGTACGGCGCCGGAGCCGGGTTCTCCGGGCAAGGCCCATGCCTGCCACCAGCTCGCGTCGCTCGCCCGGGGCAGCGTGCTGGTCTTCGTGGACGCGGACGTGGTGCTCGCGCCGCATGCGGTGGCGTCGTCGGTGGCGCTGTTGCGCTCGACCGGGCTCGACCTGGTCTCCCCCTTTCCCCGCCAGGCCGCCGAGGGACCCGCCAACCGGCTCGTCCAGCCACTGCTGCAGTGGTCATGGCTCACGGCGCTGCCGTTGCGGCGGGCGGAGACCTCGCCTCGGCCGGCGCTGTCCGCGGCGAACGGCCAGTTCCTCGTCGTGGACGCCACCGCCCTGTACGGATGCGGCGGCTTCGCCGCGGTCACGGACGAGGTCCTCGAGGACATGGCGCTCGTCCGGGCGCTGAAGCGGGCCGGCGGTCGGGGCGGGATCGTGGACGGCAGCCGGATCGCGAGGTGCCGGATGTACGACGGCTGGCGCGATCTGCGCGAGGGGTACGGCAAGTCCTTGTGGACGGCGTTCGGGTCCGGCGGTGGCGCGGCGGCGGTGTGCGTCCTCCTCGTCTGGGCCTACGTGGTGCCCCCGTTGGCAGCGCTGGGGGGATCGTGCTGGGGGGCGGCCGGATACGTCGCGGCCGTGACGGGGCGGACGCTGACCGCGCGGCGCACGGGTGGGCGGTGCTGGCCGGACGCGCTGGCTCACCCGGTGTCCGTGGGACTGCTGGTGGTGCTGACGGCGCGGTCCTGGCTCGGTCACCGCCGTTCCACGTTGACGTGGAAGGGCAGGCCGCTGCGGGGGTGGCGCTGAGGTGGCCCGCGTCGCCGTGATCGGTGCCGGCATGGGCGGGCTGGCGGCCGCCGCCCGGCTCGCCCGTCGAGGACACCACGTCACCGTCTACGAGCGGGCGGCCGTGTGCGGGGGCAAGCTCGGCACCGTGCGCCGAGACGGTTTCGTCTTCGACACCGGGCCGTCACTGCTGACCCTGCCCGAGGTCTATCACCGGCTGTTCGCGGACACCGGCGCTCCCCTGGAGCGCTCCGTACCGCTGAGACCGGTGGAGCCGGCCTGCAGCTACCGGTTCGCCGACGGGACCCGGCTGGCGATGCCCGGTGACCCGTGCCTGGTGCCCGGTGCCCTGGACGAGGCTCTGGGCGAGGGGGCCGGAGCGCAGTGGGCCCGGCTGCACGCGGCCTCCGGGAAGCTGTGGGGATTGGTGGGCGAGAACGTGCTGCGGCGTCCGCTCGGCGGTCCGGCGGGACTGCTGCGCCGCTCGGTCCGTCCCCGCGACCTGGCGGCCGTCGCTCCCTGGCGCACCCTGCGGGGCACCGGCCGACGGTACCTGCGTGATCCCCGGCTGCGCATGTGGCTGGAGCGCTACGCCACTTACAGCGGCTCCGATCCGCGGCGCACACCCGGTGTCATGACGGTGGTCCCGTACGTGGAACAGCGCTACGGCACCTGGTACGTGCCCGGAGGCCTTCGCCTGCTGGCCGAGGCCGTGGAGCGGCGTTGCGTCGATCTGGGGGTGCTGTTCCGCTACGGCTGCGGGGTCACCGCGGTGGACACCTCGGGCCGGGGCGTCACCGGCGTCCGTCTGGAGGACGGCGGCACGGCGGCGGCGGACGTCGTCGTCTCCGGCGTCGACGCCGCGGTCCTCTACGGACGCCTGGCAGCGGACCGACGCGGGCACCGGCCGCTGGCCGCCCTCGCACGCGCCCAGTCCTCGTCGGCCGGGTTCGTTCTCCTGCTCGCGCTGCGTGGGCGGGATGGCCGGGCACCGCATCACCGGGTTCTGTTCCCGGCGGACTACGACGCGGAGTTCGACGCCGTCTTCGGTGCTCAGGCCCGTCCCGCCGCCGACCCCACGGTGTACATCAGCTCTCCGGACGACGCCGCGCTGCGTCCCGACGACGCGCACGAGGCGTGGTTCGTCCTGGTCAATGCCCCCCGGCACTCACCGTGGAGGGCGCCCGGCACCGTCGACTGGACCGTCCCGGGGCTCAAGGAGTCCTACGCCGAGCGGATCCTGGACGTCATGGCCGACCGCGGCACGGACGTGCGCCGACGCCTGCTGTGGTACGAGGCCCGCACCCCCTTCGATCTGGAACACGCCACCGCGAGTCCGGGCGGAGCCATCTACGGCACCTCGTCCAACGGCATCCGCGCCGCTTTCCTCCGACCTGCCAATCGCTCCCCCGTTCCCGGGCTCTTCCTCGTCGGCGGATCCGCCCACCCCGGCGGCGGTCTTCCGCTGGTGGCGCTGTCGGCGGAGATCGTCGCAGCGCAGATCGGCGACGCCTGATCGCGCGGAGCCCTTACTTCAACGTCCGCGTCACCCCGGCCGCCAACTGCAGGAGGCCGACGGTTCCGGCCACCGTCCAGCACACCGCGCACACCGTCGCCCAGTCCCACCCCGTCCCCGGCGTGCCTTCGGACGCCAGACCGCTCCCCAGGCACGCGACCGCGCACAGCACCACCCGCAGCGGCCGTTCGGCGACGCTCAGCGCCCCGATCCCACGCATTCCCGCCGCATTGGCCCGGGCCCGCACGTACTCGTGCAGCTGAGCCAGGGAAGCGGCCGCCAGGCACCAGGGGGCCGGCGCCCCCAGGGCGTACAGGATCACGACGAGCAGGAGGTCCGCCACCCGGTCGGCCAGGGCGTCCACCACAGCGCCCAGGGGGCGGGCCCGGCCGGTGACCGCGGCGACCGCGCCGTCCAGTCCGTCGAGCAGACCGGACAGGACGACGAGCGCGCAGGAGACCAGTGGCCACGGGCCGCCCGCGGCCGCCGGCCCCACGGCGGCGGCGACCGTGAGGGGTCCGGCCAGCGAGAGGAGATCGGGCGGCACGGCGCGAAGCGGACGTGTGCGGGCGCAGCGCTGGACCAGCACCACCCACGCCGGGACCAGAACGCCGCCGGGGGGTCCGTACCCTCCGTGGAGCTCGGCCCACCGCGTCAGGGCGTCGGCGCGGCCGTGCGCCCCGGGTCCGGTGAGCACCCGCCTGCGACCGTGGGAGGGCGCTTGTGCGGCCCCGGTCGCTCCGGACCACGGCCGGGCGGCGGGCTCACCGGCCGGGTGATCGCCCGGAGCACGGCTCCTCCGGAAAGGGCGGGGCATCGTGAGAAGGGGGCCTGCGTGGCCGTCCAGGCAGAGCATCAGCCGGTAGCCGACGAGCAGGACCGCGTGCAGCAGGTACAGCCACAGGCCCAGCGCCACGGTGACACCGGGGACGACGAGTCCGCCGAACGGCACGCTCCAGTCGACCGGGATGGCCAGGAACACCACGAAGCCGCAGAGGAAACCGCACAGGAACGCCCCCGTCACGAACGCGGCCAGGACCGTCGCCCGAAAGCCGGCGACACCGACGCCGACGAACCGGAAGACCAGGAGCACCTCCGTGGAGAGCAGGAGCCACAGCAGGTGGAAGGCGAGGAAGGCGGACACCGCGGGACGCCAGCCGCCGGTGTCGGCCAGTCGGGCCAGCGCCGGACCGGCGTACAGGGCGGTGCCCATGAGAAGCGGGGCCGCCATCAGTGCGGGCACCAGTCCCAGCCTGCCCCGCCAGCCGGTGAACGTGTCGTCCTCCGCCGCCACCGGGGACACGTGCAGGAAGCCTCGTCGCAGCCCTTCCCCGTACAGGGTGGCGGGCACCAGCGCGATGGCGAGAGCAGGCCAGGACGACTGGACCACGGCCTCGGCCAGGGTCCGCAGTCCCGCCTGCGTTCCGTGCCCGTACGGAAGCGCGTCCGCGATCCGCGCCACGGCCCACCGGGTGTCGTCCCCACCGAGCGCGGCCGCGCACAGCCGGAGCAGCACCAGGGCCAGGGGAACGACGGAGACCATCCCGAAGAAGGAGACGCCCGCCGCCGCCAAGGCCACCTGCCTGCCGCGCAGACCGTCCCGCACCTCGCGGATGAGAAAGCGCAGCGCGTACCGCCGTGTGTAGGTGGCACCAGTCGGCACCGGTTGCTCCTCTGCGCGTTCCCTGACCGATATAGCGCTTTATGGTGACAATACACAGCACGTCCCCCGGCAGCTGTCCTCTCATGGGCACACGCCTCCGTCCTCACCTCGGCGCCGGTCCCGCTCCGCCCCGTGGACGCGCCGCCGGCGCGGAAGCCGGGGCATGGTGCCGGCCTCGGCACCGAGCGGCGCGGCTCGGACCGAGCGCGAGCCGGTGCACGCGGGTGGGCCGCCGGACACAGCGCGGCGAACTGCCGGAGGACACCGCCGAGCCGCCGCCCGCACGCCACCGCGGCGCAGGCCGCGGCCGGTGGCGCTGGAGGCGTCCGGCCGGGTGGCCGGGTGGCCGGGGCGTGGCCGCACCACTACGACAGCTTCACCCTGTTCTCCCCCGCCCGGCACGGCCCCCTGCCCGGGATACCGTTCCCCGGCGCCGCCCTCGACCGCCACCCGCACCGCGACGGGGTCGGCGCCTGCCTCACCTCGTACGCCGGTCGTCCGGACCGGCTCGAGCAAGGGCGGAACTTCCGCCGGGTGCGCCGCAGTCCCGCCGTCTCACGTCGATGGTTCAAGCCGTCCCCGCCCTGGAGCCACACCGTTGAGAAAGCTCAGTAGACGCTCAGGCCGTACGCCGACAGCCACTCGGTCACCGGCCGGTAGTAGGTGAAGCCTCCCGCGCTGCAGTTCCCACTGCTGCCGACGATGATGCCGAGAGCCGTGCCGCCCGAGAAAGCCGGGCCGCCGGTGTCTCCGGGCTCGGAGCAGAGGGTCGACCGGAACAGTCCGTACACGGTTCCCTCTCCGTAGTCGATGGTGACGTTCACGGCCTGGACGGTCCCGCAGCGGTACCCCGTGGTCCGCCCGACGTGGCAGACGGACTGCCCGACGACGGGACGCGCCGCGTTGGTGATGTCGCGGGTACCGGCGCCGGCGCCCAGCGAGACCTCCCCCGGGTAGACGACCGCCGTATTGGTGTACCGGACGCTCGAGTGGTCGTCGCCCGGGAAACCCACTCCCGCGGTGACGCCGACAGCGACGGTCAGGGCGGGGTCGGCGTACCAGGTGCGGGCGCCCTGGGCGCACCGGCCCGAAACGAGCGCGTGCTGCGTGGAGCCGGAGCGGGCGTTGAAGCCCACGGTGCAGCGGGTACCGGCGCTGTAGAGGGTGTCGCCCCCGCGCACCGCGACGGCCGCCTGTTGCCCCGCTCGCTGGCCGGCCTGCGCGGCCGATCCGGCGGCGGACCAGCCCAGGAGCAACACCACTGCGATGACGGCTCGGAGGGCGGTTCGGAGGGGCCTTTCACGACGCATGGGACTCACAGCGGCCTCCTACGGCATGTACCTGCCATTGTGGGTCCTCCCGGTCCGGACGGTCAGACCGAAAGCCGCCAACCGCACGGCGCTCCGAGACGCCCCGCCCCGCGCCTCGTCAACAGCGGATCACCCGGTCGAGCACGCACCCACGACCAGCAGAGCGACCGGCCCGCGGAAGAAGACCTCACCGACTGATCAGCGAACCCGGTGCATGACAGGTCCACGGCTCACACCACCACCAGAACCGGCAACCCGGCCGGTCCGCCGGGCGAACCGTCGACGGCGGTGCCGACCACGGTGGGGCGAGGCGGTGGAGCAGGCACACCCGGCGCTTCTCCGGCTCCCCGGAGGCCGTCGGCGGACCGGGGCGCGGCGGGTCGTCGACCGGCGGAGGACGGGCCGCCCGGTCGTCGGGGAACGCGGCCGTCCGGTCCTCGGAGTACCGCCGGACCCGTCGCTTCGCCCGCCCCGCGTGTTCGTGGTGCGATGGAACCGGGGCGGAAAGGAGAGCGATCATGTCCGCAGTGAAGCGAGCGGGTGCCGCCGCCCCGGTGTCGGTCCGCCCGTTGGTCGAGCCGGACCTGGACCGGGCCGACGAGATCTTCAGGGTCGCCTTCGGTACCTTCCTCGGGGCGCCCGAGCCGAAGACGTTCTTCGGGACCGCCGACTACGTCCGCACCCGCTGGGCGGCAGATCCACGCGCGGCCTTCGCGGCGACCGTCGAGGGCGAGGTCGTCGGATCGAACTTCGCCGCCGACTGGGGCAGCGTCGGTTTCTTCGGCCCGCTGACCGTACGTCCGGACCTGTGGGACCAGGGCATCGGCAGGCGCCTCATGGAACCGGTCATGGCCTGCTTCGACACCTGGGAGAGCCGTCACCTCGGCCTGTTCACCTTCTCGCACAGCCCCAAGCACCTGGAGCTCTACCGCCGGTACGGTTTCTGGCCCCGGTTCCTCACCGCCATCATGAAGAAACAGGTCACCGCCGGTGCCGCGGTCCCCGGCCGAGTGCTGTACGGCGAGCTGACCGCCGACGAGCGGCCCGGCGCGCTGAGCCTCAGTGACGCACTGACGGGGGCCGTGTACGAGGGCCTGAGCCTGGAGCGCGAGATCACGGCCACACAGGCGCAAGGGCTCGGGGACACCATCCTCCTCGAGGGCGCCGGCTCCGGCCTCGACGGACTGGCCGTCTGCCACTGCGGAGCGGGGTCGGAGGCCGGTGAGGACGTGTGCTTCGTCAAATTCGGCGCCGTACGCCCCGGCCCGGACGCCGCGGACCGGTTCGAGCGACTGCTGAACGCGTGCGAGCAACTGGCCGCCGAGCAGGGACTGGGGCACCTGGACGCCGGAACGAACCTGGCCCGCCAGGATGCCTACCGGCGCATGGCCGACCGCGGGTTCCGTACCTGGCTGCAAGGCGTGGCCATGCACAAGCCCAACGAACCCGGCTACAGCCACCCGGACGCCTACGTGATCGACGACTGGCGCTGAGACCACCGCCGTGCCCGGTTTCGGGAAGACCCGATGCCGCCAGGAGACGTCCGGCCCCAGGACTGCACTCCGTCGCACGACCGGCTGCGCGAGACCGTCCGCACGGCCGACACCCTCGGACTCCTGCCGGCGGTGCGGGTCGCACCGGCGTCCACGACCGACCGGGACGCCGCCCGCAGCCTGTTGCCCGCAGCGAAGAACCACGTCCGGCAGCCGGCCCGCATCCGGGCCGACGACGGCCACACGGCGCCTGGTCCCGAGGGGGCTCGGGCGGCAAGGTCGGAGGCCTGCTCGGTGACGTGGTCGGGCAGTTCGGTGTCGACCGTGCCGGGCTCGACGACGGATCAGTACCCGGTGGTTGGACAAGCACGTGAAGCTCCTGGTGGCCCGTCCGATCGGCCCGAGCCGTGGCAGGTGGCGTAAGCGCGCACCGGACCTCAGGCCGCGGGCAGCGGAAGCGTCACCCGTCGTCCCAGGCCGAACTCCTCGGCCTCGTCGTCACTGACGACCGCGAAGGTGCCCGTTGGGACTCCGGGCAGTGCGGCCACGCGGGAAGCCACCGCCAGCAGACGCGCTTCACCGGCTCCTGTGACGAAGAAGACGTGGGCGTCCCCGTACTCCTCTCCCTCGTCGAGGACCTCCACGTCGCCTTGGTCCTCGAGACCGGTGAGGAAGTCCTCGACCGCCTCGATCCATGGGAACGGGTAGGCGCCGTCGGACAGGTTCGGCGTCGGCAGCAGCGGCACGTGGATCTCGACAACCATGGTGGGCACGGGTCCATTCTCCCCCGAGCGCCCTTGTCCGGCTCAGCCAGGGACGATCTCCACGTCAGTAACCCTTGCGAGGTTGAGGAGGGTCACTGCAGACGACGCGGCCCCCGTCCCTGGACCCATCGGAAATCAGCACGGACGCCGTCGCATTGCAGGGATGTGACTCTGTCTGCGAGTGGGTATTCACCCGGTGGTGTTCCCGTGTTCCGCGTCTCGCGTCCCGGGGGAGCTTCGGTGTGGTCGCTCGGTCTGCGCGCGCTGGTTCTCGCAGCCGCGGTCTGGGTCCTGGTGTGCTGCTGGTCCCCGGTGGAGGAGCAGCAGCGGGCCACCGCGGCGTACCGCAATGCTCCCGTGTGCGCGGCCGGGCAGGCGTCGGGCGGCCCGTCCCATCCCTGTGTCGAGCGGAGCGCGGCACGGATCGTCGGCAAGTCCTCCCACCGGACCTGCAACGGGGACGGGAACAACGGGGTCTGGTGCGTGAACCAGTACGTCGTCACGGTCCGCCACGCGCGCGGCACGGGAGTGGTGTCGGTGAAGTCTCCCCTGTACCAGGCCGTGCACGAGGGGGATCCGGTCACCGTGCGCCTCTGGGGCGACGCCGTGGTGCGCATGGGGGCCCACGGCCGTACTGAGACGTACGACAGTCCTGCGGAGCTGTCGTTGCTCCGCGAACTGTCCGTGGCCTGCATCGCCCTGGGGTGGCGATGGTTGTGCTGGCGCCCCGGCTCCTGCCGCCGTTCCTGAGGGGAGCGGCGCCGCTGCTGGCTGTACCGGCCGTCGGGATGACCAACGGCCTGCTGGTCGGATCACTGGCCGTCTGGCAGTGGATCCTGTTCGTTGCGATGGGTGTGGCGGGACTGGTCGTGCTGGTCGCCCTGTTCGGTGAGGACTGACCTCCCCGTGGTGGCAGAACCTGAGCCGCGCTCTTCCCCCAGAGCCCAGTGGAAGCGTCGGCCGGTCCTGAACGGCTCGCCACGGCAGGAGAACTCACCACGGCTCAGGCCAGGGGACTCGACCGGGCGCTGGACCGCCTCCGGGCGTGGCGCATCGCATCAGCGCTGGACATGGCAGGCGGCCCCGACGTGCTCGTCGGCTACTCCATCATGCTCGAAATGTGGCTGCTGACGAACCCGACGAGCCGCGTCAACGGATACCTCTGCGAGGAGGTGTTCCGCGGCGTCGCGCTCGGGCGGAACCGCTTCGGCCTGCTCGGACTGAAGGACCGTGCTCCGGCCATCTGCACGGCTCGGCCGGCCACCGGCCGAGGCTCGCCAGCGGCGAGGAGTGCCCCGTGGCGGTGAGACGGACGCCCTGCCGACCATCGCCACGTTCGGGGAAGAGGACGACGAAGGGCGCAGCCGGTTCCCCGGACGGGGGGCGTGCGGGTGCGCGGTGGGGCCGACGGGTTCGGCAGGTGGCCCGGTCAGCCGTACATCGCCACGCGGTACAGAGCCGCGAGCGCGCCGTCGATGGAATGGGGCTGCGGCCTGCCGGAGGAGTCGAGCCTGTTCCACCTCTGCAGGTTCACCGCGACTGCCATCCGCCGCTTGCCGTCGGCGCGGATCATGGCCAGCGCTCCCCCGCCCCAGACCGTGCCGCCGTGGCCCCAGAAGGTGCCCTGCCCGGGGCCCTCCATCGGGTGCAGCCCGAGGCCGTAGTCGATCGTCCTCCCCTCCTGGGAGACGACCGGGACGGTGCGCTGCATCTGCGCCAGCGACGACGGGCTGACGATCTCCCCGGCCAGCAGTCCGCCGAAGAAGCGGTTGAGGTCCGAGACGGTCGACACCAGAGAGGCCGACGGCCCCACCCAGGACATGTCGTAGACGCTGTAGTCGCGCGGTGGGTCGATCATGCCGAACCACGCCTCGTAGAGCCTCGAGTGCGGTCCGTCGACGTACGGTCCGGTGGGCAGTTCGGTGTCCTGGAGCCCGGCGCGCTCGATGACGTTCCGGGTGATGTAGCGCTCGGCGGTGGTGCCGGTCACCCGTTCCAGGAGCTGGACCAGGAGCAGGTAGTTGGTGTTCGAGTACACCCCCGGGGTACCGCCCGGGGTGCCGACGGCGGGTGCGGTGATCCCCATCTCGATGAGTTCGGTGGGGTCGAACCGCGTGAACCGGTGGTCGTCCAGGCTCTGGGGTCCGGTTTCCGCGAGGACGGGGTACGCCTTGAGGGAGGGATAGGCGTACGGGAGGTACTCGGCGAGGCCGCTGGTGTGGTTGATCAGCATCCGGACCGTGATCGCGTCACCGCGTGCGCCGGGGACCAGTGCCGGAAGGTACCGGCCGATCGGTGTGTCGAGCCCGATCCGACCGCTCTCGACCTGCTGCAGCACCGCGGCAGCGGTGAAGGTCTTGGTGATGCTGCCGACACGGTGCCGCATGTCGGCGGTGACGGGGCGGCCGGTGGCGACGTCGGCCACCCCGGCGGCGCCGCGCCAGACCCGGTCACCGTCGCGCACCTCGGCGAACAGACCCGGCATCCCGGCGCGGTGGACGTCTTCGATGGCGGCGTCCAGCGCCGCGAAATCCAGTGGGTTCTTCACGTCATGCGTCCTTCCGTGTCCCCCGGGGGTGAGCTCTCCATCGGCCACCTGACCCGGGCGACGGGGCACAAGTGGCGTGCCGACCCGTCCGGCACACCCATGCCCTCATTATGCACGCAGTGCGTGCATCACCAAGTGCACGGATAGGCTGAGGTCCGGTGAGAGGAGCAAGATGGCAGGGCGAAGGCGTTGGACGACCGAAGAGATCCTGGATGCGGCGGCGGAGTTGCTGCGCACGAGCGACGCGGATTCGTTCAGTGTGCGCAAGCTGGCCGCGGTCCTCGGGACGGATTCCTCCAGCCTCTACCGGCACTTCCGCAGCAAGACCGAACTGCTGCGCGCGGTCGCCGACCGGATCCTCCTGGCCGCGGTGGACGGCTACCGTCCGGAGGGCGACTGGAAGCAGCGCATCACCGCCCTGGCCCTGCGCGTGAGGGAGGCCTTCGGCCGGCAGCCCCAGCTCGCCGCGGTCTGGGGGCGCTACGCCTCGTCCGGCACCGGCTCCCGGCTGGTCATGGAAGAGGTGCTGCAGGCTCTGCGCGCGTCGGGGCTGCCCGACGAGGAGATCCCGGCGCACTACCACCGGATGGCGGTCCTCATCGCCGCGCTGATCGCCTCCGAGGCCGGGGTCAGCGCCGTCACCCCCGGAGAGCACGAGCAGGCCATGGAGCTGTTCCGCGTCGCGGTCCTGGGCGCCGACCCCGAACGCTTCCCGGCCCTGGCCCACTTCGCCCGCGACGTCCGCCCCCTCGGGGCGGATCGCCGTGCCGCGTTCGAGGAGATCCTCGCCGCCCAACTCGCCCACGTCGAGGCTGCCGTCCGCCTGGACTAGAGGACCATCGGCGGGATGGGGCAACACGCCTTCGCCCCGGACGATCCGCCGCGGGCCGGCCGGACCAGTCCGTGTCCCGTCCGCGCGCAGGACGGGAACCACCGCCCGGGCCCGCCCGCCGGGGGCGGGGTGGAAGGCGGTGCCGACGTGCGGCACGCCCGCACCGGCCCCCTCCTCCGTCCCTCCTGCCGCACGGCGGCGGTGACGATGTCCCGGCCGCCGTCCGGCGCGAAGGCCGGGCGCAGCGCCCCGTCGCGCGCCCGCCGGCGGAAGGCCGGGGTGGAGCCTTCCGGGAAGCACGGGCTCGTCGCGAGTGGGAACGGGCCCCGGGCGGCAGGGACGACGGCCTTCACGGTCAGTCTCCGTGCACGGTGAGCCGGTAGCCCTCGGGGCCGGTGAAGGAGAACGTCGGTCCGAAGGGGCTGTCCTGCAGCGGGGTGACGTCCTGCGTGCCGGCGGCGAGGAGCTGTTCGCGCAGTGCCGGGGCGTCGGTGGTGCGCAGCCACAGCGCTACGCCCAGCCCGGGACGTGCGGCATCGTCCAGGTCGACGCCGGGCAGCGGCTCGCGGACGGCGAACGGGATCGGGGTGGTGGCGAAGACGACTGCGTGGGCCGGCCCACCGGGGGCCCGCCGCAGCCCGAGTTCCTCCTCGAAGAACGCGGCCGCAGCCGGTACGTCCCTCACCTGCAGGGCGACGAAATCGGGGCCTTCGACGGTGGCGGTCATGATGCCTCCAAGGGTGGTTTCCGGAACTTGCATGTCAGAACTTTGACATGACCGAACGTAGACGCCGACCGGGAGGGATGTCAAAATACTGACATGGAAGACCGCGCACCCGTCCCACTGCCGCATCCAGCCGAGGGCGTCACCGAGCACGTGGGATACCGCCTCAAGAAGGCCTCGGCCGCCTTGCGCAGCGCCATGGACAAGGCCCTGCGCGAACACGACCTCACCGTCCCCCAGTACTCCTGCCTGGAACTCCTCGACGAACACCCCGGCTTGTCCAACGCCGACCTCGCCCGAGGTACCTTCGTCACCCGGCAGTCCGCCAACGTCGTCCTGCGCGGCCTCAAGGACGCCGGCCTGATCACCCAAGCGGCCAGCACCGATCACGGCCGCGCCCTGCCCATCCACCTCACCGCGGCCGGGCAGCGGCGCTTGCACGCCGCCCGCAGTGCCGTCTACGCCATCGAGGAACGCATGGTCAAAAGCATTCCCGCACATCGACTGACCGCCCTCCTGGCCGACCTCGACGCCATGGCCGAAGCCTTCGACACATGACCGTCGGCCTCTCTGCGGACGGAACGGGCCGGCGTCCGGGAGCCGGTGCGCGCAGAGGGGTGGCGCCTGCCGCCCGATCCGTCCGTGACGGGGTGTACGGGGAGGTGAGGGCCCCGGATCCTCGGTCCGGGCCGGCCCCGCGTCCGTGGTTGGGACGACGCTTGTTCCGGCCTGGGGTGGCTTCGGATCGCGGTCCCCGTGGGGCCGGTCAGGGTAGTTGTGGGGCTGTCGGGAGGGGCTGGTGCGCCATGAGGGAGAATGCCGCGCATGACGACTTGAAGAGCACCGGCCGGGCGGCGGCACTGGGTCAAGGTCGCGACCTGGGACACGGTCGGAGACGGTGATCGTCGAATCTGCGCCGCCTGCGGGACAGCAGTCCGCTCCTACCAGTTCCGTCTCCATCCGCCCGAGTCCTCCATGTTCGAGCAGTGCGTCGGCTTGGCCTGGTGCTCCGGGTGCCGGATCTACTCCGGTGCGATGGTCCACGTCCCCCGGACGCGTGTCCTCGTCGACGCACTGGGGTCCCTGTCCGAGGACGAGGCCGTTCGACTGCGTCGCAGCGAGGTGAAACTGGTCGCCCATCTCGATCACCAGGACCGCCGGTAGTCGTGATGCGCGTCCAGGGGGTGACCGGCCTCCCGTGAGGGCCGCTTCTTCGCCTCCTGCTTGGCCTCGGCCAGGGCGAGGCGGCAGGACGCGGGAGGGGCCCGCCCGGTGGAGGAGCCGATCGGGACCCGCAAGGAGCCCGATGAGCCACGACAGCATGACTTGCCACACGTCATCGGGGGCGTGCGTGACTCATGCATGCCGAATCCACCACAGCGAATCTTTTGGGGGCGGCCGCACTTGCCCTCAGTGACGTGGTGGTCGCCGAGGCGACGCGGGCGGCCAACACCGGTTCGAGTGGAGCTGCCGCGCTGGTGGTGTTGTCCACGGACCCCGGTCTGAGCGTCACCGAGCTGGGTCGGCGGGTGGGACTGAGCCAGTCCGCGGCGGCCCGCATGGTCGGCAGCCTGGAAGAACAGGGGCTGGTACGCAAAGAAGCCGGCTGGGGGGGGCGTGGGTCCGCCTTCGGCTCAGTGATCGGGGCGCGCAGGCAGCACGTACCCTCCTCGCCCGCCGCGGCGACGTACTGCGGCAGGCGCTGAGCCGTCTCGACGACGGCGAGCGTGAGCGGCTCGGCCGGTTGCTGGGCAAGGTCCTGACAGGTGTGTACCGGCAGCCCGGTGACGCCGAACGCATCTGCAGGCTGTGCGACCGGTGTGCCTGCGTCCGGGACGGTGCGACCTGCCCGGTGGGTCAGGCGGACCGGGATCACCGGGCACGCCACGAGCACGACCATGGGTGAACTGCTCGCTCTGCTGTCCGCCCTGTGCTTCGGCATCACGCACTTCGTCAACGGCCTGGTCTCGCGCCGGCACAACGGGCTGACCGTCGCACTCCACGCCCAGCTGGGCGGCACCGTACTCGGACTGTTCCTGGCCCTGGTCCCGAACGGTGGAGCCGCCTCGCTCGCCGACTACGGCTGGGGCGCGCTGTCGGGGGTGGGGACGGGAATCGGGGTCGCCTTCCTGTACCGGGCGATCTCCCAGGGAGCGATGAGCGTGGTCGTTCCGGTCAGCGATGTCGGAGCCGTGGCCCTTCCGGTCCTGGTCGGGGTGTGTTTCCTCGGAGAGCACCCGGCCCTGCCCGCATGGGTGGGGATCGCCGCCGTCCTGCCGGCGCTGTGGCTGGTCTCGCAGAACTCTGCGGATCCCGGCGACAAGCAGCGTCGGGCGATATCCGCAGGAGTCCCCAGTGCCTTGGTCGCCAGCGTGGGATTCGGCGTGCAGTTCCTCGCCATGGCACAGGTGGGCACGGACAGCGGCTTGTGGCCGGTGGTGCTGAGCCGGGGGGTCTCCGTCCTGGCCATCGCCGCGGTCCTGGGTTCCTGCGGTGCCCGTTGGAGGCTGACGGGCAAGCCGTGGGCGGCAACGCTGACGGCCGGCGCCCTGGGCACACTGGCGATCGTGCTGTACCTGGAAGCCGCCCCCCGGCGCGCTGCGGCCGGTTTCACCCGGTGCGAGTTGGTTCGCCCCGGTATGTACGGCGCACTGTACGTGGGCGCGAGCGCCCTATGGGAACTCTGCGCGCTCTGCCGGTTCCTCAGGGTGACAGAGATGATGAGCACACCGCACATGAGCCAGGTGATCCGCGGTCCCCCGCCCTTCGGCCGGGCGGACCGGCGGCGAAGGAGGTCAGGGTGTTGCTTCTCATCTCCCCGGACGGTGTCGAGGAGGCCCTCGATTGCGCGAAGGCGGCTGAGCATCTCGACATCGTCGACGTCAAGAAGCCCGACGAGGGCTCTCTCGGCGCGAACTTCCCCTGGGTCATCAGGGAGATCCGCGACGCGGTCCCGGCGGACAAGCCGGTGTCCGCGACCGTGGGGGATGTCCCGTACAAGCCCGGCACGGTGGCCCAGGCTGCGCTCGGCGCGGTCGTCTCCGGGGCCACGTACATCAAGATCGGCCTCTATGGGTGCACGACGCCTGATCAGGGCATCGAGGTCATGCGCGCGGTCGTCCGGGCGGTGAAGGACCACCGCCCGGACGCGCTCGTCGTCGCCTCGGGCTATGCCGACGCCCACCGGATCGGCTGTGTCAACCCGCTCGCCGTGCCCGACATCGCCGCCCGCTCCGGCGCCGACGCGGCCATGCTCGACACCGCTGTCAAGGACGGGACGCGGTTGTTCGACCACCTTCCGCCGGACGTCTGCGCCGAGTTCGTCCGGCTGGCCCACGCGTCCGGTCGGCTCGCGGCTCTCGCGGGCAGTGTCACGCAGGCCGACCTCGGTCCGCTGACCCGCATCGGTACGGACATCGTGGGCGTACGGGGAGCGGTCTGTGAGGGCGGTGACCGCACTACCGGAAGGATCCAGCCGCATCTGGTGGCCGCCTTCCGGGCGGAGATGGACCGGCACGCCCGGGAGCACACCGTCGGCGTCCCCTCCGTGCGCTGACCGCCGTCATGCCGACCTCCGAGGCCGATCGCGTCCCCGGACACCGGGCCGCACGTCTCGCCGTCGTCGACCCGGCCACCGGGGAGATCTTCGACGAGGTTCCCGATCAGCAACCGGACGAGTTGGACGGCGTGGTCGACCGGGCCCACCGTGCCTGGCACGGCTGGCGGGCCGACCCCGTCGTACGCACCACTGCGTTGCGCGTGGCGGCCGACGCGGTGGAGGCGGCCGGCGATGACCTCGCCCGGTTGCTCACCCGGGAACAGGGCAAGCCCCTGACCGAGTCGTATGCGGAGGTCGCCCGTACGGCGGCCCGTCTGCGCTACTTCGCCGACCTGGCCCCCAGAACCCGGCGGATCGTCGACGGCCGGCCGGTGCGCAGCGAGATCCGCTGGCGACCGCTCGGGCCCGTCGCGGCGGTCGTGCCGTGGAACTTTCCCCTCCAGCTCGCGGCGGCGAAGTTCGCGCCCGCGCTCGCGGCGGGCAACACCGTGGTCCTCAAACCGTCCCCGTTCACCCCCCTCGCCACCCGACTGCTCGGCTCCGTCCTCGCCACCGCCCTGCCCGAGAACGTCCTGACCGTCGTCACCGGCCGCGAGCCCCTCGGCGCCCGCCTCGTCGCCCACCCGGGCATCCGCCACGTCACCTTCACCGGCTCGGTTCCCACCGGGCGGGCCGTCGCCGAAGCGGCGGCGGCCTCGCTCGCCCGGGTCACCCTGGAACTGGGCGGCAACGACGCCGCCATCCTGCTGGACGATGCCGACGTGGACCGGATCGCGGACCGGCTGTTCTGGGCCGCCTTCCGCAACTGCGGACAGGTCTGCATGGCGGTCAAACGCGTCTACGCCCCGGCCCGGCTCCACGCCGAGGTCGTCGAAGCCCTCGCCCGGCGCGCGAAGACCGTCGCCGTCGGGCCCGGCCTGAACCCTGAGACCCGGCTGGGTCCGATCAACAACGCCCCCCAGCTGGCCAGGGTCGAGCAGGTCGTGAAGCAGGCCCTGGCGGACGGAGCCCGGGCGGCGGCCGGCGGCCACCGGCTGGACGGGCCGGGCCACTTCTTCGCTCCCACGATCCTCACCGACGTCCCGCCCGACAGTCCCGTGGTGACCGAGGAACAGTTCGGTCCCGTCCTGCCGGTGCTGCCCTACCGGAGCCTCGACGAGGCCGTCGACGCGGCCAACGGCACCGGCTTCGGACTGGGCGGCTCCGTATGGGGCACCGATCCGGACCGGGCCGAGGCCGTGGCCGACCGGCTCGAATGCGGCACGGCCTGGATCAACCACCATGCCGAACTGTCCCTCGCCCAGCCCTTTGCGGGCGTCAAGAACAGCGGTGTCGGCGTCGCCGGTGGACCGTGGGGGCTCTACGGCAACCTCCGGCCGTTCGTCATCCACCGTCCGCAGGAGGCATGACGATGAGGTTCCAGGCGGCCGTACTGCGCTCGTACGAGGACCCGTTCACGGTCGAGGAGGTGACCCTGCGCACAGAACCCGCCGTCGGCGAGATCTTGGTCAGGATCGCGGGCTGCGGGATGTGCCGGACCGATCTCGCGGTCCGGCGATCGGCCGGCCGCAGTCCGCTGCCGGCGGTGCTCGGCCACGAGGGGGCCGGAGTCGTGGTGCGGACGGGCGGTGGCCCGGACGCCGTGATCGACGTCGGTGACCACGTCGTGCTGAGCTTCGACTCCTGCGGGCACTGCCGGGCCTGCCGCGGCGCGGCCCCCGCCTACTGCGACTCCTTCGCCTCCCTCAACCTCTTCGGAGGACGCAAGGAGGACGCGCCGCGGCTCACCGACGCGACCGGGGAAGCACTGGCCCCCCGCTGGTTCGGCCAGTCCTCGTTCGCCGAGTACGCGCTCGTCCCTGCCCGCAACGCCGTCCGGGCCGACCCCGCCCTGCCCCTCGAACTGCTCGGACCGCTCGGCTGCGGCTTCCTCACCGGCGCCGGGGCCGTACTGAACACCTTCGGCGTCGGCCCCGGCGACACCCTCGCGGTCTTCGGCGCGGGAGCGGTGGGTCTGGCCGCCGTGATGGCGGCCACCGCCGCCGGCGCGTTGACCGTGGCCGTCGACCAACACCCCCGACGGCTGGCCCTGGCCGAACGGTTCGGCGCGATCCCACTGCCCGCGGCGACGGCCGGACTGCCCGAGCGGATCCGGAGCCTGACCGATGGCGGCGTGCAGTACGCGCTGGACACCACGGCCTCGTCCCCGCTCGTCAACGACGCGCTCCGGGCACTGCGTCCCACCGGCATCCTCGGCCTGGTGGCGCGGCTCCACACCGCGCTGCCGCTCGAACCGGGCACTCTGGACCGGGGCCGCAGTATCCGCCACATCTGCGAAGGGGACGCCGTGCCCGGACTGCTGATACCCCGGCTGACCGGGCTGTGGCAGGCCGGGCGCTTCCCCTTCGACCAGCTGATCCGCACCTACCCACTGGCCGACATCAACGAGGCCGAACGCGACTGCGACGCGGGCCGCGTGGTCAAACCCGTCCTGCTCCCGGAGCGAGGAAGCCGATGAGCGAGGCGTACAGCACCGCGGACTCACCGCATCCGACAAGCAGACACCTCGCAGTCCCCGCTCCCGCCAACGGAGGAAACATGGCCGACACTGCGCCGCAGCACACGGACGCGGAAAGCGTGAACGCAGGAGTGGGCCTGACCGCCCTGCTGGTCGCCGCGGCCCGAGCGATCGAAACCCACCGCCACGACAGCCTGGCCCAGGACATCTACGCGGAACACTTCGTGCGCGCCGCCCCGGCATGCGCGGACTGGCCGGTACGCATCGAGCAGGTTCCGGACGGGGACGACAACCCGCTGTGGGGGCGGTTCGCCCGCTACTTCGGCCTGAGGACCCGGGTCCTCGACGACTTCCTCCTCCGGTCGGTCCGTACGGGTGCCCGTCAGGTCGTCCTGCTGGGGGCCGGGTTGGACACCCGCGCCTTCCGACTGGACTGGCCCTCCGACTGCGTCGTCTTCGAGATCGACCGGGCGGGCGTGCTGGCGTTCAAACACCAGGTGCTCACGGACCTGCCGGCCACCCCGAAGGCGAAGCGCGTCCCCGTGCCGGTCGACCTGCGGGCCGACTGGGTCACCGCGCTGACCACCGCCGGCTTCGACCCGGCCGCACCGAGCGTCTGGCTGGCCGAGGGACTGCTCTTCTACCTGCCGAGCCCCGCCGAGACGTACCTCATCGACACGGTGGACCGGCTGACCACCGAAGGCAGCACGCTGGCCTTCGAGGCCAAGCTGGAAGAGGACCTCCAGGCATACCGTGACAGCCCGATCTACACGGCGACGCGAGAACAGATCGGCATCGACCTGCTCCACCTCTTCGACAAGGGACCCCGGCCCGACTCCGCGGGCGACCTGATGGCCAAGGGCTGGTCCACCTCGGTCCACACGCCCTTCCACTTCAGCCGCCGGCACCGGCGTGGTCCCCTGCCGGAGCCCAACGATGCGCTGGAAGGAAACCGGTGGGTGTTCGCGCACAAGTCCTCGCCCTGACACCCGCACCGCTCGCGACGCCTCCCGCACAGAGCACGAGGCCACCACGGCGACGAGCGTCCATGACATCGCCCGCGATCCCACCATCCGGACAGCCGCCCGGGACTTCCCCGGACGGCCGACCAGGCGGGTCACCGACTTCCGAAGCACGGCCCAGCAGCTCCGCCCACGGCCGGGAGAGCTGCTGGTGCCGTCTCAGACGGCCCGGGCCGCCACCAGCCGGTCGCCCGGGATCCCGGCCATGTCCGGCGCGTAGTAGTCCTTGATGCCGACGGCCCACGTAGCCACGGTGATGCGGTCCTCGGCGTCCGGACCGAAGGCGTCGAAGAGGGCGTGGACGTTCGCCTCCTCGAAGCCGATCGCCGTCATCAGCGATACGAAGAGGGGGCGCTCGATCAGGCCGTCCCCGTCGGGGTCGCCGAGTGCGGAGAGGGCCTCGGCGAACTCGGCGATCGTGGGACCGAAACGCTTGGGGTCGAGCACGAACGGACGGAACTCGTCCACGGTGATCACACCGTCGCCGTTGGCGTCCAGTTCAGTGGCCAGCGTGGTCCAGTAGCGGCGGAACGCGGCCCGGGCGGCGGCCTTGGCGCCGTCGTCCGAGGCGGCCGCCGCCTCCAGAACACGGTCCGTCATCAGTTCGAAGTCGTCGGAGTCGATGACTCCGTTGCCGTTGGCGTCGAAGAGGGAGAAGACCAGCTCGACCCGCTTGGCGGCCTCGTCTCGCATTTTCCATCACCTGTCTTCCGGGACCCGACGATTGCGGGCCTGGGCCAATGGGTGCCTCCACCCGACCGTGTCGGAACACACGGAAGCCTTTTGCCAACTGCACCGATGCAGCCGACCAGACCCCGATGCCGGCGACTTCGACCGCCCTTCCCGACCCGGCGCGCGTAGCGGCCATGACCCATGGAACCGCCATGACGGGCCGCAGGCTCTCGATCTTCGCTTCTGGTGACAGAAGGACTGCTGAACGAGCATATGTGACACGTCGGATGCCTCGTCTGCGACAACCGGACCGCTTCGGCCTCTCCCCTTCCCCGGCTCATCCGATCCCGCTGGTGACGACTCCTGCGCTTCGCTCGGGCGCGCTCGTGTATCCGCGGGGCGTCGGATGTTCAGCCCGGTGGACGGACTTGTCCACGAGGGCTCCGACGCCGTGATCACGCCGGCCACGGCGGGATCATCCCACCGCTGACCGGCAGTTGCGGGGCAACCCCTGACACGGAGATCGGGCAGGCGCGGGACCGGGCGCTCCGTGCCGCCTCACTCCTTCTCCCCGGCGGCCCGGCCGGCGAATTCGCACAGAGCGGAGCGTTCCGGGCTGCCGGTCTTCGCCAGCAGACTGGCCACGTGCTTCTCCGCCGTGCGCGGTGAGATGAACAGACACCGCGCGATCTCGTTGTTGCCGTACCGCCGGGCCAGCAGGCCCAGGACCTCGTACTCCCGTGCCGTGACCCCGAGCCGGCGCAGTGCCTCCGGGACATGTGCGTGGCCGGAGCGGCGCTGGGTGGCGGGCATGCCCGCCTGCCGCAGGAGTGCGCGGCAGGCGCTGGCCACCATGGTCATTCCCTCGTCATGGAAGTACTCCTCGGCCGTGCGCAGCCACACTCCCGGAGTGCCCCAGCCGTCCCGCAGGGCGGCCTCAGCGGCCAGACGCAGCCCGAGGTGGCGTGCGAGCGGAAAGGGAGCAGACGCCTCCAAGGCGGTCCGGATCGCCGCGACCGCTTCTTCGTGACGCGACGCTCGCCCCAGCAACACGGCCGAGGAGAACCGGGTGAACTGGAGGTTCCAGCGCAGGCGCGCGGACGCCTCTCGCCCGACGATCTCCCATCGGTCCCGGTCCGTGTCCGCGTCGACCGCCGCCACCAGGAGTTCCAGGCCGTAACGGCCGTAGAGGGAGTAGGCGGAGGGATGTCCCAGGTCCCACTCCCTGGCCTGTGCGAGAGCGGCGCGGGCCGCTGCCCTGTCCTCGTCGAGCAGGGCGGACACCGCATGGCACAGACCGAGCACCACCGGTGTGTACTCCGACCCCTCCCCACCGTGGTCGCGGTAGTCGGCCAGATGCTTCTCCATCTCGCGGCGCTTGCCTCGGTGCGCGGCCGACACCGCCTGGATGACGTACGTGTACTGCAGGTCTCCGGTGTGGCCGAGCCTGCCGAAGGCGGGCGCGCAGTGTGACAGGGCGAGCGCGGCCTTCTGGTGTTCCCCTCTCAGTACCGCGAGCATGGCCAGGCTCGCTTCGGTCTGGTAGGCGGAGGTGATGGCGCCGGATCGTAGAAACACCCGGTGTGCCTGCTCCAGTTGGTCCGTGCTGCCGTTGAGCAGCCCTTGGTTTCCCGCCAGCCGTCCCAGGGCGCGTGCCCGCCACAGGCCCAAGCCGTGCCGGTCCGCGACGGTGAGGATGCGGCGCAGGTGGGAGTTCGCCTCGTCGAAGCTCCGGGAACGGGCGAGCAGGGCGAGCAGCTGCAGGCCCTGGCAGACCACGACCGGGCGGCCGATGCGTTCGGCGGTTTCGATGGCTCTGCGCACCAGTGTCTCCACCCGTGCGGTGTCGACGCCGGATACCGGTCGGCCTCCACGCACCCGGACGTAGCCGTCGACGATGTCGACCGAAGCCCACTCCTGCGACGTACGGTCGTCACCGAGCAGCAGGCGTGCGGTCCGAACCTGTCCGGCGGCCTCTTCCCAGCGACCGACCATGGATGCGGCCCAGGCCAGCCGGGCGTGCAGACGGACCCGGCGGGTGTCGTCGAGGTACACGACTGCTTTCTCGGCGAACGCCTCGGCGAACGCGAACGCCCGCTCGACCGCGCCGGATTCCGTCAACGCGTCGAACAGTGAGTCCGCGGCGTCGGCCCAGGCGTCCTTGTGCCGGCGCGGGGAGAGCAGTTCCAGGGATCTCCCCAGCAGGGCCGCCGCCTTGGTGGCGAACCCCTCCTGGAGCGCCTGCTTCCCGGCCTCCACGAGCAGCAGGCCCGCCTGGTGACGGTCCCCGCAAGCGCATCTCAGGTCGACGACCAGCTCCCGCCACTCCTCGGGAAGTTCGGCACGGTCGGCCCTTGCCTTCTCCAGGGCGTCCGCCGCTTGCCGGGCGATCGCCGCCCGCTGCCCCGGCAGGAGGCTGGACAGCAGGGCCTGGGCGGTCAGTGCGTGGCGGAAGACGTACATGTCGCCGTCGGCGCCGTCCGGCAGGATCAACCGGACGTCGACGGCGGTCCTCAGGTGGATGTGCAGACTGCGGTCGTCGAGCCCCGTGACCAGTTGGAGGAGTCCGGCGGAGAACCTGCGTCCCAGCACCGCCGCGGTGTCGAGGGCGGCCCTGCCCTGTGGGTCCAGACGATCGGCGCGGGCCGCGATGCTACGCGTCAGCGTGGCGGGCACGGTGGTGTCGAGGTCACGGGTGAGGTGCCACTCCCCCACCGCGGTTCGTTGCAGGGCTCTCGCGGTGATCATGCCGTTGAGCAGTTCCTCGACGGTCAGTGGTATGCCGTCGGCATCGCGCTGGATCCTCTGGACCACCGGGGAGGGCACCGCGCTCACCGGCGTGCCCAAACAGGCCGCGGTCAGTTCCGCCACGTCCTGTGCCGCGAGTGGCTGGAGCTCGATGATCCGCCCCACGTTGCGGTTCCGGCCCTGGTACGCGAGGTCGAGCGCCGGCCCGTCGTCCGGGCGCAGCGTGGCGAAGAGGGTGACGGGCAGCCCTGCGAGGTTGTCCATGAGGTATTCGGTGACGGCGATCGACTCGGCATCGGCGTCGTGCAGGTCCTCCAGGACGAGGAGGCAGCCCTGTTCCCTGCCGATGCTGGCGAGCAGCCGCAAGGTGGCCTCGGCCAGAACGATCAGGGATTCCGGTTGATGGGGCCCGGAGTGCTCCCGCCACTGCGGCACGAGCGTGGACAATGCCACGCGGTAGGGACGCAGCTCGGGATCCCGAGGGGTCGCTCCGGTGCGATCCAGCGACAGCAGCGCCTCGGCCAGGGGGCGGAGCGCTATCGTGGCGCCGGTGCCGCTGCACCGCCCGCGCAGTACCGTGGTGCTGTTCCGGGCCCGGCCCGCGACGTGGTCGACCAGCCGGGTCTTGCCGATTCCCGGTTCGCCGACCACGAAGACCGTGGTTCCCCGGTGTTCACGGCCTCGTTGTACGGCTTTCTCCAGGTCCTGCATTTCACCGGCTCGACCGATCACGGTGGGTGAGGTGGCATGCACCTGAACAAACTATTCGTGGGGGATCAACGTTCGATAAACGAGCGGGCGGCGCGTCCGGCCCGGCCCGCCGGCCCCGGACAGCGGGGCCGGCGGACCGGGCGGGTCATCGGAGCGCCGTCAGAGCAGGGCGGTGGAGATCGTCTCCGAGCCGCCGTGCGCGGCCATTCCCATGACCATTCCCGCGATCAGTACCGGCTGCAGTCCCATCGCGGCCTTCAGCCGGTCGGCCAGCCGGCCGGTCGGGTCCGGTGAGTCCCGCTGGTCGAGGGCAGTGGTTTCCTCCGTCTCCGGTCCGGCAGGTGTGTGTTCGTTCTCGTACAAGATTCCCCCTGTGTCGGTGAAGCCGTTCTTGCTGTCGATGATGCGGAGGCACCATCGTTCACCGCTTTCGCGGCGGCCGCAGCGCCAGGACGGACGGAATCCGTTCGGCGGCGGCCAGTCTCAGGAGGCCGTATCCGATACCGGACAGGCCGTTCATCAGGTCGGGTGAGTCCGTGCCGGCGGGGACGGCGCACCGGGGACCGTTGCGCGTGAGGTCCTCCAGGAACACTCCGGCGCGGTGGGGAAGGGACTTCAGTGCGGCACCGTGACCCGACTCGGCGGCGATGCTGAGCATTTCGAGCCTGCCCAGTTCGCCGCTCGCGAGGCTGTGATCGGGCAGCGGCTCGCTTCGTGCCGCGTCGCTCACCGTGCGGTCGAGGGTCGGTCCGATGCTGCGGTGGGCGGCGTTCAGGGAGTCCGCCAGCGCGAATCCGACGCCACTCAGTCCGCCGCACCAGGAGTGGTCGGTCCTCTCGATCGACCGGGTGAGCAGGGCCTCGACGGCGTCCTTGGGCAGGTGCGCCCCTCTGGCCCTCGCATGGCGGATCAGCGCCCACCCCATGCCGTGGAGTCCGTCGGCGAAACCGGGGGGCAGTCGCGAGGGCTCGTCCGCCGACGGGCACACGCGTGACGACAGCCGTTCCGCGCAGAGCGTCGCGCACTGTGCGGCCGCGGGCGAGCCGGTGTGTCCGTGCACGGCGAGCATGGTGGCCAGTCCCCCGGCCAAGCCGTCGGTGATGGTCAGGGACGTCGTGCGTTCGGCGGCCTCGGCCGTCAGCGCCACGGCGGGTTCGACCCACGCGGCCACCTCGTCGTCCCGCAGGAGGGCGGCCAGGTGGGTCAGGGCGTACGCGAGTCCCCCCAGGCCGTCGAATGCTCCGCATCCCACCGTGGCCAGGTGCGCGGGCTGCCCGGACAGTTCTTCCAGCAGCCGCGGCACCGGTGACACGGCGCGGCGGGCGGCCTCCGCGTACCGCGGGACCGAGCCGAGTTCGGCGAGTTGCGCCAGGAACAGGGCGATTCCGGTGTAGCCGTGGGCGAATCCGGCTCCGAGCGGCATCACCGTCCAGTGTCGGCCGTCCGCCCGGTGGAGGCCGAGCCAGTTGATCCGCCGTTCGTTCCGGAAGCCTCCGGCGAGGATGCGGTCGGCGATGTGCCGGGCCGCGGCGAGGCACTGCTCCGAGTCCACCGGATCGGTCCTGGACGGGCCGGCGCCCCGCGTGGTGGCGGACCCGGAACCCTCGGGTGTGCGAGCACCGGTCCCGGTACCGACGGCCAGTGCTGCCCGGATGATCCATTCCTGGTCGTAGCGGTCGACGGTCCCCATGGCCTCCACCTTGGCGAGGACCCGGTCGAGGGCGGACACGGCGAACGCCCGGGGAATCAGGTGGTGAGCGGCCGCCACGTCACGGTCCCCGATGCGGTGGGTGAACAGAGGGATGTCACCGGACCACAGGTCGGCCACCTCGTGGCGGATGATGCGGTGGTCGAGCCCCCCGCGCACCGGAAGCGTCCGCAGCAGGGCGAACCCGCGGTCCCTGCTGAGCGCGTCGCCGAGGACGTCGGGATGGGTGAGCTCGTCGAGCAGCGTGGTGTACAGGCGGGTGGGCCGTGCGACCACCCTCGCCTCGTCTCGCGCGAACGCGTGCACGGGACCGTCCGGCGCCGTGAACTCCGCCCGGTGGAGGGTGATCGTGTCGTATCCGGCGCGGAACCCCTCGAGCAGCGCCTCCGCGAAAGGGGCCGGGTCGACCTCTGCCTTCCCGAGGCTGGGCCGGTTGTCCGCCCCGGGGTAGTGGGCCGGACGGTAGGTCAGGTGCATCCGGTCCGTGCCGGGAGCGGCCCAGTGAGGTGCGTCGAGTGGGAGGTCGCCCTCGTGTCCACCGCCGAGCGCGGACACGTCCCACCCCCCGCTCCGTCCGAAGACCAGGGTGGGCAGCAGCGCTGTGCGCAGGACGGAGGTGACCAGCGCGTGCTGGGCGGGATCGTCGTCGGCTCCGTCCGTGTCCGACGGGTGGAAGAGGGTCTCAAGGTCGATGAGGAGCGGCTGGTCGGCACAGGCTATGAGGTTCTCGCAGTGCACGTCGGTGGTGTCGAGCGCGTGCAGCACCGCCATCAGCGTGCCCAGGCGCCGGTAGAACCGGTCGACTTGTGCCGTGCTCCGGCAGGGGGCCGCCTCCACGTACTCCACCCAGCCGTGCGTGGCCCGGTCCAACAGGCGCAGTGTGCGCGGTCCGGGTCCGGGGAGGCGGGCGTCGAGCCACTCGAGCACCTGGTTGAAGTGCCGGTGCGTGGCGAGGGACCGGGGTTTGTACACGATTCGGTTTCCGTCGGCGAAAGTCAGGACGGCCACGGCGCGCCCGCGGCGGTGCACGTCCCCGCGCACCATCACCTCCAGCAGCGGTCCCGGATCCGTACCACCCAGCAGCGTCCGGACGACGGCCTCGCGATCGGCCGCCAGCCGACGGACGATCTCCGTCCACGCCTCCAGCGCGTGCTGGGCGGTCCGTGCGAGCAGTCGGGCGAGGACCGGATAGCGGGTGAGCAGTTCCCACAGCCCGCCCCTGCGGGCAGTCTGCCGGACGAACGAGGTGAAGCGTTCCCGCGCCGAGCCGCCGTCGAGCCGGCCCTGTTCCCTCGCCGTCCGGAGCCGTGCGACCAGACAACGGGCGGCCGTCCTGACGAGCCGTCCGGTGAGGTGTTCGGTGAACGCCGCCCGAAGCGCGGTGATGTCGGCGGGCAGCCCGCTCTCCACGGCGGAACGGACGAAGCGTTCCGCCGCCCGTTCGGCGAACGGCGCGCAGATCAGGCCGAAGCCCGCCTCCCAGCCCACTTCCCCGGGCACCGTCGGCCCGTGTTCGGGGGCGGCGGCCAGGGCTCCTTCCGTCCAGACCACCCAGTCGGGGCGGTCGGTACGGGCAGCCGGGCCCGGGGCGCTTTCGGCGGGCAGGTCCGACAGCTCCGCCTCGGCGGGGCCGGGCCTGTCCGGCGCGGTGTCGTCCCGGTCGTCGACGGCCGGGCTCTCCGGGCGCCGCCCGGCCCGCGCCGGGGTGTCACCGCCGGCCTGTGACGCGGGACGGCCCGGCTGCCTTCGCCGTTCCTCCGGACGGAGCCCGCAGACCCACCAGGAGCCGTCCGGCGGCATGGCCGTCGTGTCGGTCGCTCGCTCGTTGTCCACGCCCGCAGGGTTTCACGGCTCCACGGCGCGGACATGGGGGATCCGCCCCCATAATCCTTCCACCGCCACAGTGCCGAATGGGGGGCCGTCCGTCCACCGAGGCGCCCTGAGGGGGTTCCTGCCCGCTCCCCGGAGAGACATGTGGGGGCGCACGGTCCTGTGCGGGGCTCCGCCGCATTCGCTCGGTCGTCGAGGGCGGTCCGCTGCCTCCCGGGCGTGCGCCTGGGCGGGGCCGGGAGCTGCGCCGTTTCCCGCCGGCGCGCGCCGCCCTCACACGGAGCACGCACCGACGGAGAATTCCGGGGGCTCGCCCCCCAGGCGCGTCCGCCCGTTCACCGGCAGATTTCCGGTGTCGGCATTCCCGCCGGCCCGAACGAAAGGTGAACACCATGCAGAACGTCCTGGACCTCGTGGAGCTGGTCATCGCGGACGACACCGAGCGGGGTCTGTTCGGCGTCGAGGCGCACAGCTGCGGCCAGACGAGCAGCATCAGCGACCACTGCTGACCCGATGACCCAGGGCCCGGGCCGGTCGTGCTCCGACCGGCCCGGGCCCTGCCCATGACAGCCGGAAGGACGAGCAATGCGCAGGTTCAACGACTACTTCGCCGCGAGCATGGCCGACCGCCGCTTCTACGAGTCAGTGGGGCGCACCGTCACCGACGACGACCTGGCGGGGGAACTGCGGGCACTGCTGCCCGCCGAACACGCCGTCGAGCGCGACGGGATCTGGGCGCGGGTGCGGCCGAGCGGACTCGGTCCGTTGCCCGAGCACGGGTGGAAGATCCACCTGTCGGCGATTCCCGCGGACGCTCACGCGGCTCTGCGCGCGGTGTGCGAGGAGTTCGGCCGAGGGGCGTTCGCCTTCAAGTGCCTGCGGTCCACACGGTTCGTGAGGATGAGCACGGCACGGTGGTGGGCACCCGGTCAGATCGGCAAGTTCCTTGCCATCTACCCGTACTCCGCCCAGGAGTGCCGGGAGCTGCTGGCCCGCCTGGCGCCGGTGACCGCCGGGATCCGTGGTCCGTACGTACTGACCGACAAACGGTACGGGCGGAGCTCGCTGTACTACCGGTACGGCGAGTTCAAGGCGCTGGGTTCCCGGGACATCGACGGCACGCGGATCCCCCTTCTGTCCGGTCCCGACGGTCTGGCCTGGGAGGACGAGCGGGTGCCGGCCTACCGCCGGCCGCCCTGGGTGCCGGAGCTGTTCGAGGACGACCGGGCGGGGACCGGAGGCGGGGGCGGACCGATCCGGGACTACAAGGTGCTCAGACCCCTGCACTACGCGGGCACCGGTGGCACGTACCTGGCCGAGCGGATCAGCGACGGCCTCCCGGTGGTGCTCAAGGAAGCACGTCCGCACACCGGTTTCGCCGACGACGGTTCGGACGCCCAGGAGCGACTGCACCGGGAGTTCGACGCGTTGAGCAGGCTCAAGGGAACCGGCGTCGCCCCTGAGCCGATCGAGTTGTTCGAGGAGTGGGAGCACCTCTTCCTGGCGGAGGAGTACATCGACGCCATGGCGCTCATCAGCTTCATCGGCTCACGCCACCCCATGACCCTGAACGACCGCCGTCCTGAGGCGATCGAGGAGTACCGGGAGGCCGTGGAGGACGTGGTGGCGGGGGTGCGTCACGCGGTGACCGTCTGCCACGAGGCCGGCCTCACCTACGGGGACCTGTCCATCACCAACGTCACGGTGGATCCCGAAACGCGCCGGGTGCGGCTGATCGACTTCGAGTCGGTGCGCCGGGTCGACGGACCGCAGAACCTCTACCCGTTCACCTCCGGTTTCGCTCCGGCGCGGGACACCTTCACCGGGAACGGCCGGGACTTCGACCTGTTCGGGGTCGACTGCGTCAGACTCGCCATGATCATGCCCCGGAACACGTTGCGCGACCTCGACAGCGCGGCGCTCGCCCGCTCGACCCGGCATGCGGCCGGCCTGCTCGGCGAACCGGTCGACGACCTGCTCGCCCGCCTCGGTCTGCCGGACGACCGGCCGCTCACGGACCTCTCGGACCTGGACGCCGTCGTCCGGGGCTGTGCCCGGTTCATCGAAGCGGTGATGAGTCCCGACCGGGACGACCGCCTCTTTCCCGCCGATCCGCGGGTGTTCACCACCAACCCGTGGTCCGTCGCCCACGGTGCAGCCGGAGTGCTGCGCGCGCTGCACCGCATCACCGGAAGGATCCCACAAGCCGCTCTCGAGTGGACGCACCGCACCGCGGACAGCCTGGAGCAGGCGCCTTCCGGTCTGTACACGGGCCGGGCAGGCGTGGCCTGGACCCTGTGCGACGCCGGGGAACCCGACCGGGGTCTGGAGATCATGAACCGGGTGATCCGGCTGATCGAACGGGACGCGCTGCCGGCCGCCGACGTCATGGCGGGACGAGCCGGCGTGGGCATGGCCTGCCTGGCCGTGTGGGACGCCACGGGCGACACCGCACTGCTCGCGGCGGCGGACCGGATCGGCCGATCGCTCCTCGCGGACGCCCGCGACACCGGCACGGGGCTGTACTGGCCGGACCCGCGCGGCGGCAGGCAGCCCGTCGGCTACGACTACGGGTCGTCGGGAGTGGCGCTGTTCCTGCTGTATCTGTACCGCTCCACCGGCGACGAGGCGTTCCTGCGCGTCGGTCGGCGGGCGCTGGCCCACGACCTGGCCCAGGCGATCGAGCACGACGAGGGCATGCTGTCCTTCCCGCAGCGCGTCGGTGGCGGAGCGGCCACACCGTACTGGTCGCGGGGCGCTTCCGGTATCGGCACGACGCTCGTCCGTTACTGCCGGGTGACCGGCGAGGAACGGTTGCGCTCCGTGCTGGAACGCCTGCTGCGCTCGCGGGCCGGCGGGCTCAGCGTCAGCCCCGGCCTGTTCACCGGCATGGCCGGCATGGCCAACTTCGGCCAGGACTGCGCGGACTTGCTGGGTCTGTCGGAGGGCAGGGCCATCGCCGTGAAGGCGTCCGCGGCGATCGCGAGCCTGGCCTGCGATCAGCCGGAGGGCATCGCCTTCCCCGGTGAGGGCTTCGTGCGGTTCAGCACGGACTACGCCACCGGCAGCGCGGGGATCGCCTTGACCCTCCACCGGGTCCACGGAGGCGGCGGGAACTTCAACTTCACCCTGGACCACCTGCTGGCCGGAGGCACCGATGCGTGACGACGACGCCCTGGGCGTGATCGTGTGCGGGGCGAGTGCCGCGGTTTCCCTGCCCGCCTACCTCTCCAGGCTGCGGCGGGTCCTGCCGCGCACCGCGATCCGGGTGCTGCTCACCGCCTCCGCCGAACGCTTCGTACGGCCCGAGGTGGTGGGTTGGTATGCCGACGAGTGCCTGACCGGTGACACCGACGGGCTCAATCCGACCGAGTTCGCGGCGCGGTCGCGGGGAATCACCGTCCTGCCGGCGAGCGCCAACACGCTGGCCTGCGCGGCTCTCGGCCTGGCCGGTACCCCGGCTCAGACGGCGCTGCTGGTCGCCACACCGCCGGTCCTGTTCTTCCCGAGCATGAACCGCGTCATGTGGGCCCGGTCGTCGGTGGGCCGTCATGTCACCGAGCTCCGCGCCGAAGGGCACACGGTCGTGGATCCGTCACCGGGTGAGGCGTACGAGATCTGGCAGCGACGGATCGTCCCCAGTGTGATCATGCCGGGACCGGATCTCGCGGTGGAAGTGATCACCACCTGGTGGGAGGAGCTCACGACTCATGACGAGGGAACCGCATGAGTGACCGCGGCTGGGGGGCTGTGCTGCGGCTCGCCGACTTCCGGCTCCTGTGGATCGGTTCCACCCTCTCCGCACTCGGTTCGCAGCTCACCGGTCTGGCCCTGCCGTTGTTCGTGCTCCAGCAGACGGGGTCACCGACGGCTGCCGGGCTCGTGGCCACCGCCCGCATGCTGGTGTCCTACGTGGTGCAGTTGCCAGGTGGCGTCATGGCCGACCGGTTCGACCGCCGGGCGATCCTGCTGGCCGCGGACACGGGACGGGCGGCCTCGCTGGCCGGCGTGGGCGTCGTGGCCCTGGCCCGTCCCGACGGAACGGTCTGGCTGATCGTCGCCCTCATGTCGCTGGAGGGGATGCTCACCACGCTGGCCAACCTGGCCTCGACCGCAGCCGTGCCGCAACTCGTCCCCGAAAGGCAGCGGCCCGCAGCGCTCGCGCTGGGGCACGCCCAGCACAACGCGGTGCTGTTGGTCGGTCCCCTGATCGGCGCTGTCCTCTACCGGTTGCATCCGGCCGTGCCGTTCGTCCTGGACGCCCTGTCGTACCTCGTGGCGCTGGGTCTTCTGCTGCGCGTGAGGACACCGCTGGGCGGTGGTCGGAGGGTCGCCGCATCGGTGCGGGGCGACATCGCTCTCGGTCTGCGGTTCGTCGTCCGCTCCCGCTACCTCCTGCTGATGATCGGCTGGTCCGCGTTGATGAACTTCGCGACGGCCGGCGTCAGTTTTGTTCTGGTCCTCGTGGTGGGCAGCCGGAACGGCGGTCTGAGCCTGGGCGTCTCGCTGACGGTCATGGCGGCCGCGGGACTGGCGGGGGCAGTGCTGGCACCACGTTTCCGCGACGTCGACGAGGACCGCCTGATCCGCACGGCAACGGCTCTGATCGTGGTGCTCGGCGTGACCGGCGCACTGTCTCCCGGCCCGACGGCGCTGACGGTGTGCACGGCCGGGGTCGCGTTCCTCTCGCCCCTCATCGTCGTGCCGAAGAACGCCCGGGTGTACGCGCTGGTCCCGGACGAGTTGATGGGCCGCGTGCAGAGCTCCCTGTTCCTCATCGGCGGATCGCTGTATCCCTTCGCCACGTTCGTCACCGGTCGGCTCGTCGAGACGGGATCCGCGCGCAGCGCCATGTGGGTTTATGCGGGGGTGTTCGCGATGGTGCTGGTCATCAGCGTCATCCCGCAGTTCCGACGTTCGGCGGCCCTCGCAGCGGTTGCCGACCGGCGGTGAGGGGGTCCGCGGGCCGGCCACCGGACGGGACGTCACCGCGGGCGGCGTCGTCGTATGGACCGGCCGACCCGGGATGATCTCGGGGTCGATGACGCCGGGGAGGGGTTCGCTCGTGTCGTCCGCGCCCCTGTCGCACGAGAACCACCGGCACCCGGTGGGGGCGATCGCGCACGCGGTGCGGCCGGCGGACGAGGGCCGGCCCCTCCGAGGGCACGGGTGAGGGCGGACCAGCGGTCACGTCGGCCGGCGGGCCGGTGATCCTCCGGTCGCTGGTGATCGCCGCACGAGACGCCCTCCCCGCCGCACGACCGTGATCGACGACCAGGAGTCCGACGCCTCACCGCCCACCGTGCACGAGCCCGTCGGTGTCACCCCTGTGCAAGGCCCGGGTCCGGCACGACTGTGCCGTCCGTCCGGACTCTGGGGCCCCGTGGCCCTCCGGCGACGGGAAACAGCAGGCCGGGACGCGCGGGGAGGCCCCGGTCCGGGGACCGGGGCCGCCTTCCGCCCGGCGGGTCAGCCGCTCACGCCCGCTGCCACAGCGCCGGCGTGTTCGGGGGCTCCCAGCCGGGCTGGGCCTGGTGGGTCTGCAGGCAGCGGTAGGTGGCGCCGCCGTACGTCACCGTCGCGCCCGCCTGGTAGACGGTGCCCACCGCCCAGGTGCCGCCCGGGTCACCGGGGCCGCCCGGGTCACCGGGCCCGGAGGCGGTGGTCTTCAGGGTGAGGCCGTAGCTCTGGAGGATGGGGTTGATCGGCTGGAAGTAGGTCGTGCCGCCGCTCGTGCAGTTGCCCGAGCCGCCCGAGGTGACGCCCTGCGCCTGGCTGCCGGAGACGAACGAGCCGCCCGAGTCGCCCGGTTCGGCGCACACCGAGGTGCGGGTGACGCCGGCGACGGTGCCCTCCTGGTACGTCACGCTGGAGTTGAGCTGCTGCACCGTGCCGCAGTGCCAGCCGGTCGTGGAGCCGGAGCGGCACACGGAGGAGCCGACCGCGGCCTGCGTGGACCCCGTGACCTGCGCGCTGGAGCCGTTGACGTACGGCGTCGCCGTCCAGTTGGCGTTCGTGGCCACCCACGCCATGTCGTTGCCGGGGAAGACCGACGCCTGGAACGTGCCCTGCGCGACCCGGTTGGAGCCGGTGGTGCTGCTGCCGGCGCGTCCGCAGTGGCCGGCCGTGGCGAACCCCTGCTGGGTGCCGCGGGTCACCGGGAAGCCGATCGAGCAGCGGCTGCTGTTGCCGATGTAATAGGCGTCGCCGCCGCGCAGGTCGTAGAGCGGGCGCGGCCGCTCGGTGGACCGCACGATCCGGGTGAGGGAGGCGTCGACGTCCGCCGCATCGAGCAGGGAGCGGGCGGCCTGCGCCCGTACCGCCTCCACCGTCAGCGTGTTGGTGCGTACGTCCACGTACCAGACCGGCGTGTCGGTGGTGCCGTGATACGCGGCGGCACGGTCGACGCGCGCCTTGGCGGCGTCCAACGCGGCCAGCGAGTGGTCCACGACCACCGCGTCGGCGCCCTGGGCCCGTATCGCGCGCACGTCGGCCGGGTCGGTCGTGGCCACGGTCAGGGTGTCCGACAGCGTGCCGCTCACCCAGGCCCCCGCGTAGTGCGCGCCCACGGCGGTGCGCAGCCGGCCGGTGGTGGCGCCCGCCCCGGCCTCGTTGGCCAGCCGGCGGTCCGCCTGCTGCCGGTCCAGGCCGAGGTCCCGCTGGAGCGCGGCGAGGAGGCCGGGCGGGGCCGCGTCGGTGCGCAGGGTCTCGGCCGCCGTGGGGGCGGCGGACGAGGGGGGCGGCAGGGCGCTCGCGGAGCCGCTGAGCCCGGCCACGAGCAGGGCACCCGCCGCCGCGACGGCGGCGCACGCGGCTCTGAACTGTCGTTGGAGCATGGGAGGTCTCCTCGGATTCGGTGGGGTGGCGACACCGTAGGGAGGCTCCGTCTCGCTCCGTAAGACGTCAGCCGGCCCCCTGCCCCCGCGTTATGGAAGCCGCTTGGGACACCGTCGGCGGCGCCGGACGGGGCGCGGCGTCCGGTGCCGGACGGTGCTGCGCGAGCCAGTGCGCGTAGCTGTCGCTGCGGGCCGCCGCGCCCGCGTGCGCCTCGCGGACCTGGGTCAGCACGGTGTCCGCGGTGTCCTGCCGCTGTCCGGCGGGGTGACGGCCGAGCAGGTGACGCCAGACCAGGGGCGTTCCGGCGAGCGGACGGATGGCGAGACCGGGTGTCGGCGGGAACGTGGCCCGGCACAGGCCCACCGCCCGCCCCACCTGCACCAGGTGCACGCAGGACGCGGTGTCCGTCTCGTACATGCGCCGCGGGGTGAAGCCGGCGCGGGCGCAGGCCGCGGTGAAGCAGTCCGCGAAACAGCCGTCGCCGGGGACGCAGGCCCATTCCTCGTCGGCGAGCGCGGCCAGGTCGACCTCCCGCTCCCGGGCCAGCCGATGACCGTCGGCGAGCATGACGAAGACGGGGTCGACGGCTATCTCCTCCCAGATGAGGTGCGGCGGGTCGGGCGGCGGGGCGGACCCGCAGGTGCCGGTGAGCGCGAAGTCCAGGCGTCCCTCGGCCAGCAGTTCCGCCAGTTCTCGCTCCGACCAGGAGGCGCGGGTGGTCACGGTGGTGCCGGGTGCGGTGTCGGCCAGTCGGTCCACCAGCGCCCCCAGCAGCGGTCCGTGGGTGCCACCGAGGCGCAGTCGCTGCCCGCCCCGCCGGCTTCGGGCGAACCGGGCTGCCTCCAGCTGGAGTTCGCTCACCGCGGGCAGCACGATTCGGGCGCGTTCCAGGACCAGCTCACCGAGGGCGGTGGTGCGCACGCCGTGCCGGCCGCGTTCGAACAAGGTTCCGCCCAGGGCCCGTTCGATGCGTCTCAGCTGCGCGCTGAGGGCGGGCTGGGCGAGGCCGAGGACCGTGGCCGCCCTGGTCAGGCTGCCCGCGTCGGCGATGGCCCGGATGGTTTTGAGATGCCGCAACTCCAGCTCCATGCAGGGAGCTTGCGACGTCGGAAGGCGAGGGGCAAGGGATTGGTGCAGACCAGGGCGGGAACGGATGTGCGCGACCCGGCCGGTGTCCGAGGAAGGAGTGCGTCCGATGCGCAGCACCACGGTCTTGCCAGGAGTTCCGAGCCTGCCCCCCGGCTCGGGGGACGTGGCACTGCACCGGCTGGAGGTGGCCGGACCGGACGCCCCTCCGTTCGCCGCGGGCTCCTTCGAGGAGGTGGGGCCGCTCTCCCGGTGGGACCGGCCGCACCGGCACACCTTCTACGAGATGGTGCACGTCACCGCCGGTTCGGGTACCCATGTCGTCGATCTCGCCCGGTGGCCGGTGTGCCCTCCGCAGCTGGCCGTGATCCTGCCCGGTCAGGTGCACCACTGGGAGGGCGGCCTGGGCCCGGAGGGATCGCTCGTGCTGTTCACCGACGACTTCCTGGTGGACCACCCCGGCGACCGGGAGGTGCTGCGGGAGCTCGGGACGCGGTGCTCGTTCGCACTGGACCCGGAGCACGACCGGGCGATCGGGTGCCTGTTCGCCGAACTGGTCGCGGAACACCGGCAGCGCGCGGCGGGACACGGGAGCGCGCTGCGGTCCCTGCTGCACGTGCTCGTCCTGCGCGCGGCCCGGCTCCCCCGGCCCGCCGGACACGGCGCCGGGCCGCGCGCCCAGGGCCGTGCGGCCGTCGTGGCCGAGGCGTTCACGGAACTGGTCGCCCGCTCCGAGGCGGCGGGGTGGAGCGTGCAGCAGTGCGCCGGCCGGCTGGGGGTCACGCCCGGGTACCTCACCCAGGCGGTGCGGGCCGCCATCGGCCGCCCGCCCGGCAGGCTTCTGATCGAGGCACGCGTGTACCGGGCGCAACAGCTCCTGGCCCATACCGGGTTGTCGGTCCGGCAGGTCGCCGCGCGCACCGGGTTCAGCGACCCCGCCTACTTCGGCCGCTTCTTCCGGCGCGAGACCGGAAGCAGTCCGGGCGCCTTCCGAAAACACCACAGCCGCCACCATCAGTCCCTCGAAGGCCCGCCCGGGCGCGCCTAGTTTCGTTGCCCACCGCCCCCACGAGGAGGAGACATGGACGGAGCAGGCAGGCACGGCGCGGGCCCGGACGACCCCGGTGCCGCCCGCGAGGCGGAATCCCCCCGGCTCGTGCCCCGCAAGACGGTGCTGCGCGCGGCGCTCGCCGCCACCGCCGCGATCCCCGTCGCCCTGGCCGGCGGCCCGGCCCTCGCCCGCACCGCGGCGGCGAGCGGTGCGGCTCCGGAACTCACGCCGTCCTGCGACGACGGCGACCACCCGACCCCGGAGCAGATGGAGGGTCCCTACTTCAAGCCGAACTCGCCTCAGCGCACCGGTCTGCTGGAGCCCGGCATGCCCGGCATCCCGCTCACCGTGAGCGGCTACGTCTTCGGCCGCGCCTGCCTTCCGCTGGCCGGCGTCCTGCTGGACTTCTGGCAGGCCGACGCGAACGGCGCCTACGACAACACGGGCTTCCGGCTGCGCGGGCACCAGTTCACCGACTCCCGCGGCTCCTTCACGCTGACCACCATCGTGCCGGGCCTCTATCCCGGCCGCACGCGCCACCTGCACGTCAAGCTGCAGGCGCCCGGCCGTTCGGTGCTGACCACGCAGCTCTACTTCCCGAACGAGCCGCGCAACAACACCGACACGATCTTCGACCCGCGGCTGCTGATGACCGTACGGGGCGGGGGCGGCGGCCGGGAGGCAGCGTTCGACTTCGTCCTGGACGTCGCGCAGGACCCCGGGCCCGGCCCCACCCCGCCGCCGGGGGGAACCTGGGCCGTGGGCGCCGCCTACCGGGCGGGTGACCGGGCCACGTACGCCGGCCGTGCCTATGTCTGCCTCCAGCCGCACACGGCTCAGCCGGGCTGGGAGCCGCCGGCCGTGCCGGCCCTGTGGCGGGCGGCCTGAGGAAACCGCCGGGCATCGGCCACCGCTTGCGCACCGAAGACTGCCGCGCCGGGGGCCTGGGAGGCGGGCGGGCCACCGTTCGTCCCCACGGGTCTCGCGCGTCTCCAAGGGTCCCGCTCGTGTTCCTGGGTGCTGCAACGGTCTCGGCGTGAGTGCCGGCCAGGCCGGTCGTCGGTGTGGTCATGGGCGGGGGCCTTGCCGATCGCCAGGTTGGTGCGGGTTCTCCGGTCAATTCGCGGGACATTCTGTCAGCCATCGCCCAGTGGGTCATTGCCCTTGATCGCTGTGGCAGGGCTTCGTGGTCCCGTGCCGGGCGGCGGTGCCGCACCAGCCGGCCGAAGGTCCGCTCGATCACCCACCGCTTCGGCAGCGGCTCGAACCCTTTCGTTCGCTGCCGTTGCCCGACCTCCACGTCGATGCCCAGCCGGGCGCCGTGGTTGAAGATGCTGCTCTGGTAGCCGCCGTCGGCCCGGACCTTGGTGACGCAGGGATGGGCCGCGGCCAGGTCGTCGAGGCTGCAACCTTAAAGACGCTTCAGTCGCGAGAGAAAGCCGGCCCGCGGGGCGGCGGCCGTCCACTTTTCAGCCGCCGTTCGAACTTCGCGAACGAAGGGAGCATCAGCCCCCACCGCCGCCTCCAGGTCGACCTGCACCTCACGCATGAGGTCACGGGCCTTCGCTGCGTCTCCGAACTCACCCGTCAACTCCGCAAACGTGACCCTCAAGACAAGCGTAACCAGCGAAGTCACGCCTAGCCGCGCAGAGCCTTGAGAAATGACAGACGCCAGTTTCCTCAGAGCGGGGATCCGGCCCTCGAGGGGAGCAACGGAGACTGCGACGAGAGCCTGCGTCATTACCGTCATCGCCCCATCCTCGCCATAGGTATTGATGACGTCCGGCAACAGCAGTTCCAGCTCGTACTTCAAACGGGCCGGCGCCATTTCCTCGACATCACCCATAATCGCAAAAAGCCAGAGAAGTCGCCCATTGAGAACGATAGGCGCAGTTTCGCCGAGATGAGAGGAGGCGGCGGAGAGCGCTGGAGCGTAGAATACTTTCGCCGCGGTCAATCCGCCCGCATTGGCCACACACAATGCGTACTGGATGCTCGCGGACAGCGACAGAATATGATCCGACCCGAGTGCCCGCTGGCAGTCATACCTTAATTGGTCGCTCAGGACCAGGGCTGCGGCATGATCCTTTACCGCACCCGTAGCTTCTGCGTGCCAATAGCGTGCTTCGAGGGTTTCAACAGCCTCCGCCCCAAGGTGCGCAGAGCAGTCATCGATGACGGAGGCAAGAAGTTCTCGTGCCCGGTCAGGGCGTAGAGCTTCATCGGTCAGATGCCCATGCAAAGACCGGCATTGCAGCGTAAGAGAGTGCGTCGACCCCAGCGCCTGCTCACAATCGGCTACAAGACCGTGGGCAAGGTTCAACGTTTGCAGATCTCCGTCGTAGGCCTCCAGAACCAGCCACTCCCGTCGGGCCGAAAGTGTGCATGGATGGTTGCCGCCCAGCAATTGCCTACTTTCCAGAGCAATGTCCTGCAGAAGGCGCTTGGCTCGGATCACTTCGCCGACATTTCCAGCCTGCACCGCCCGTTGAACCCGCTGACGCAGACCCGCCTCGACACCATTCAAGGGATGGCTCACCTCGATGGGACCACTGCCCGATCGCCTGATTGATCCTTCATCCGCCAGGCGCTCACGCACCTCTGCGGCGGTCGAAGGACGGACAGCAGGGTCCTTTGCGAGGAGCTGGAGAATCAGTCTGTCCAAATTCTGGGGAACTTCTTCTCTGCTAGCGCTGGGCGGAACAGGAATCTGCTGCATGTGATTGTGGATTACCGCGGCCGGCGTCGCAGATGTGCTGTAAAAGGGAGGAAAGCCAGTCAAGAGCTCATACAAGAGACACCCTAGCGAGTAGAGGTCCGAGCGTTCATCGACAGTCGTGTGCAGTTGTGCGCGCTCCGGGGCCATGTACATCACAGAACCGATGATCGCGCCTGTCTCGGTCAAACTCAGAGGAAGAGCAGAGTTCTTCGCGATCCCGAAGTCCACCACCTTCAATCGGGATGTTTCTTCATTCACGATGATGTTCTGCGGCTTGAGGTCCCGGTGGATCACTCCAGCCCGATGCGCTGCATCAAGCGCCACGCAGATCTGGCTCGCCCACGAAAGAACTTGGCCGACCGGCACTACACCTGCAGAGACGATTTGCGACAAGGGTCGCCCGTGGAGCATCTCCATCACCAAGAAGTCGTGTGGTGTCCCGGAGTGCAGCACTCGACCAAAGTCATGGACGACGACTATGTGCTCGTTCGACAAGCCGCCCACAGTGATTGCTTCCTGCCAGAACCGCACCGCGGCCTTGCCCGACCCTGCCCCCGCAGCAGAGCGGAAAAGAACTTTGATCGCGACCTGACGTTGGAGTCGCTCATCGAGTGCCTTCCAGACCTCCCCGAAACCGCCCCGTCCCAGCTCATCGAGTAGCCGGTAGCGGCCGTCCAACACTTCACCCGGCTTCATAGGCCCCCGATCAGAGGTGGTCACCTGACGTCTCCAAGTGGTGACATCCAGCCAGGGACACTCCCCACCCCCTTGGACGCTGAACCGCCGTATAACGGTTTCACCGGAGTACTCGAGAGCGCGGACAGCCCGGCGGGGCGTGATGGCTGCGGTGGAGGCGTGCACGACGCCTTGGCGGGTGGCCAGCGGCACGCGCATTGCCTCGCGTTCTCCGCGGCTGGATGACGTGCTCGACGGCCAGGGCCTCGCGGGCTGCGCGGACGGCGTCGAGCGTGTCGGACATCTCCCGCCAACGGACGGGGTCCACGCTGTGGCCCGCGGCCGTCGCACGATCCTCGGGAGTCCGCACAGCCCTCGATCATCACGCGATGGCCGTCCCCGTTCTCAGCCGGGTCCGCAGCACGATCGCGAAGCCGGAGTGGAGTACCGGCTCGACTCGTAGCGGGCGCGCCGTGCGGTGGAGGTGAACCCCAGGCTCCGGAAGAGCGCGGCCGAGGCGGGATTGTTCACGTTGACGTCGAGGAAGACGTCGGTCCCGCCGCCGGATCGCATGCGTGTCAGTGCTGCGACGGCGAGGCTGCGGCCCAGACCGCGACGACGGCCTCGCGGAGCGACTCCGACCTGAATGAGGAAGTCCTGCGCGCAGGTGACGAATCCGACGGGAGCCCCGGCCGATGAGCGGGCCAGCAGCGAGTACTGCGGACGGAAGTCGTCTCCGGCCGTCCAGTCGGTCCATTGCTCCCGGGTCCAGCCCGGGAAGCCGGGGCGGTCGGCGAAGGACGAGCGGTATGCGTCGAAGAAATCACCCTGGTTCGCGTCACCCCACTCCTCGGTCTCGACCCCCGCTGGGAGAAGGACTTCGGGAAGTGGGTCTTCCAGGCCGCGGTGCATGACGTCCTCCGCGAATGCCTGGCGAAGGCCTCGTGACCGGAAGAGGTCGTCGGCATCGGCGGTCAGGGACTCCGTTTCCACTCGGAGAGCGCCCGGTCGCCGGCGGGCCGTCTCCAGCAGCTGATCGAGCAGCGCGGAACCCAGTCCTCGGCGGCGATGAGCCGGATCGACCTGGCCTGTCACCACGGTGAATCCGCGCACGTCGCGGACGGAGCCCGCCGCGATCAGCGTGTCGTCGTAAAAGCCGCCGACAGCCGATACTCCTTCACCGGTATACCGCTTCTCGAGGAAGCCGCGTGAAGCGGTGACCGACAGCCCTCTGTCCACAGCCAGGCAACGCCTGGAAAGACCGACGACGGCCTGCAGGTCCTCGGCCGGGAGTGCGGCCCATTCCACGCTCACTCGTTCTCCTTGGACGGGTTCGATTTCCTCGGTGATCCTTCCCGTGACCTGCATACCGCGGAAAGGCCCCCTCGGCCGGGGAGGGCTCGGGTCCGCCGTCGGTCTACCGGGTGAAGCGCACGGGCAGAGCGAGCGGACCATGGATCATCATTCCGGGCCGCCAGGTGATCGCCGCCGGATGAATGTCCAGGGTCAGGTCGGCACAGCGGTCCAGCAGGGCCCTGAAGGCGATGCGCGCCTCCAGGCGGGCCAGTGGCGCACCCAGGCAGTGATGGATGCCATGGCCGAAGGCGACGTGGCCGCGGGCCTCGCGGGTGATGTCGAAATCGTCGGGAGCGGGGAAACGCGCAGGGTCGCGGTTGGCGTCGGCCAGGGCGACGAGGACGAGTTCGCCTCCTCCCGGGATGACCGTGCCGTCGATGCTCACGGGTTCGGTGGTGAAGCGGAACGTGGGGGTCTCCAGGGGTCCCTCGTAGCGCAGCATCTCCTCGACCGCGTTGTCCAGGAGGGAGGGGTCCGCTCGCAGGGCGGCCAGTTGCTCCGGGTGGGTCAGCAGGGCGAGGGCGCCGTTGGAGATGAGGTTCACGGTGGTTTCGTGACCGGCCACGAGCAACAACCACGCCATTCCCAGGAGTTCCTCGCGGGACAGTCGGTCGCCGTCCTGGTCCGAGCTGTGGATCAGCGCGCTCATGAGGTCGTCGCCGGGCCGTCGGCGCTTGTCCTCCACCAGGGTCTCCATGTAGCGCGCCATCGAGGCGGCCGCGGCCTTGCGGACTTCGGGGTCGGCGGCCCCCAGGGCCTCGTTCGACCAGGTTCTGAAGGACTTCCGATCCAGATCCGGTACGCCGAGGAGTTCGCAGATCACGGAGATCGGCAACGGGAAGGACAGCGCCTCGACGAGGTCGGCGCGCCCGTCGGGGGCGGCGAGCATCCTGTCCAGCAATGCGTCGGTGGTCTTCCGGATGCGCGGGGCGAGTTCCTCCACCCGGCGTGAGGTGAACTCCCGGGCGACCAGTCTGCGCAGCCGTGTGTGGTCCGGCGGATCGGCCCTCAGCATGTGCGGGCCGGAGGAGATGGCGCCCAGCGGCAGGTCGGGAGAGGCCTTGCTCCAGTCCTTCGAGAGCCTGGGGTCCGCGAGGGCGGCACGCCCGGCCTCGTATCCGACGACGAGCCAGGCTTCTGCGCCCCCTTCCGGCATGCGGATGCGGTGTACCGACCCCTGGGCCCGTAACCGGGCGTACACGGGGTAGGGGTCGCGGGTGAACGACTCGCCGAGCGCGGCGAGGTCGACCATGTCCATGGGGGTGGTCACCTCATTGACGGGGACGGATGTCCGGTCGGGAGAGAACATCGTGTGCGGCGCTGCCTGTTGAGGCTCGCCCCGCCGGACCCCGTGGGGACCGGTCCGGGGCCGGCCGAGGCGGCGCCGGGCGTCGCGAACGACGCGGGGCGGTTCGCGTCCGTCCCCAGGAGGGCCACCTGGCCGCTCGCCGGGGGCGGTGTGCGGCGTCACCGGGCGGGGTCCGCCTCGGGACCAGTGGTCGGCGCGCCCGCGGGGCGGCGGACTTTCAGGTCGAAGGCGAAGGCGGGGTCGCACGCCAGGTCGGCACGCTGTCCCAGGACGCTCACCGTGACGGCAGCCGACATGGGCGTCCTCCACCCCTTCGACACGACCTGACCGAACGGCTCGTCGTACACCTCGTGAACCCGCTCGCGCGGACCGGCGAGGGCGTAGGTGCCGTCGATGTCCACCGTCTGCGAGGGCCCCGCTCCCTCCGGTTGCGGTGGGACGACCAGGCGGCGGGAGATCGTGCCGTTGTCGAACAGGCCGCCGTCCGTCTCCCCGCCGCGTACGTACTCGGCCTCCGCCGTCCGCACGGACACCTGCACGTGGGTGCCGAAAGCGGAGTTCTCGTAGAGCTCGACGTCCACGCGCAGCTCGCCCTTCTCCCCGGCGCAGGCGAGGACGTGTCCCTTCTCCACGGTACGGGTGTACGGCCCCGCCGCGTCGGGTGTGGACGCCGCGGCGGGCGTCGCCGCGAACAGCGCCGCGACCAGGACGCCGGTCAGGGCCGGACGGGTGTGAAAGATCATGGCTTCCCCCCACGACGAGTCAGATCGTGTGAGAACTATGCCGGGAAAAGGCGTCTGCCGCGATCGATAATTCGCGCTCTGCCGCCGGGGCGGTGTGCAGGGCCTTGCCGCCCCGGCGGTGCCCGGGCGGCCATCCGATGGACGGCCGGGGGCGGGCGGAAGACAGCCGGACGGTCGGAGCGCGGGGGCAGTACGACTCTTCAGGACGAAAGAGGTTCACCGAACCGTTTCCATCCTGTCCTGCGGGGGCGATGCGCAGGTCGGCCACCGGCTCGCCCGACGCCGCTTCGCCCCGTCGAGCAGATCCCGCACCGGTCGGCCCGGCACCGACGACGCCCACCCCCAGGCTTGCGCCCGCCCCTACGAACGACCAGGCCACAGCCCGTAGGCATCGTTGTGGTACCGGCGGTTCCGATGACCGACCTGCTCCGGCACGGCCCCAGCGCCCACGGACATCAGTTGGCCACTCCGGCGGGTGGCTGCCCGCCATCCGCCGGGGGCCCGTTCCGGTGGGTCACTCCTCGCCCGCTTGCCGCCTCTCCGCCAGGTCTCGTACCGCTCGCTCCAGCCGCGCTCGCCGAATCCCCGGCGTCGCGGCCTGGAGCAGCGGGAGCATCACGAGGTAGCGGGTGGTCCGGTCGAGCGCGTCGAACGTCGCGCGCGCCGCCGGGTCCGCGGCGAGCGCCGCGGCGAGGTCGTCCGGGAGCACGGCCGTCGCCTGCGAGGCGTACGCGCGGTCCCAGCGGCCGTCCTCCTGGGCCCGTCGGACCTCGGCGAGGCCGGGCTCTTGCATCCGGCCCGCCGCCGCCAGCGCCGCGACCTTCTCGACGTTCACCCGCGACCACAGGCTCCGCGGCCGCCGCGGCCCGTACTTTTGCAGGTAGTACCGGTCGTCCAGGCCCCGGCGCTGCCCGGAGATCCAGCCCCAGCACAGCCCCGCGTCGACCAGTTCGTCATCCGTGACCGACGCGATCCCCGACGCCTTCTTCGCCACCTTGACCCACACGCCCTCACGGCGGGTGTGGTGCTCGGCCAGCCACTCCTCGAAGGCCGCCGCGTCCGGGAACGCGACGACCTCCACCCCGTTGAACTCCTCCATGCGGACCAGGCTAGGGCCTCTCGTTTGGATCAGGTCGGCCGCGACCGACGGTGCGTCGTGGCCGACCCGAGCGGGGCTTGGTGCGTGCAGATGCAAGGCGGAG